>JBKHJD010000200.1:0-4515 GCA_046538315.1 Syntrophobacteria bacterium | reverse complement strand
TTCCAGCCGCGACTGACAGCCCCAGCTCAACGGAAAGGTATCGCGGCTGGAAAGCCGCTCCCACAGAAAGCTCCAGTCGGCTGATACCCGGGCTGGGTCAATGAAAATTTTGGTACAACGGACCACTGACAACGGACCAATAACCTGTTCAAAACACCCACTCCCGGAACGGACACAACCGACAGCAAAGGCCTCTACCATGGGAATGACCATTACGGAAAAGATCCTCGCCGCCCATGCCGATCTGGAAACAATAGAGCCAGGAGAGATTATCGAGGTCGCCGTTGACTTCGCCCTTGCCAACGACATCACCGCACCCATCGCTATCGAACGCTTTCACCAGGCAGGTGCTCACGCTATTTACGATCCGGAGCGACTGGCCCTCATTCCCGATCACTTCGTACCCAACAAGGATATTGATTCGGCCATCCAGTGCAAGCATATCCGGGAGTTTGCTGCCAAGCACAAGCTCTCCCACTTCTTTGAAGTTGGACGGATGGGCATCGAGCACGCGCTTCTGCCGGAGCAGGGTCTGGTGCTTCCGGGAGATGTAGTGGTTGGGGCCGACAGTCACACCTGTACCTACGGAGGGCTCGGAGCCTTTGCTACCGGTGTGGGCAGCACTGACCTCGCTGCAGTCATGATCACGGGGCGCATCTGGTTTCGCGTGCCCGCATCCATCAAATTCGTCTACCAGGGAAATCTGCGTCCGTGGGTAACAGGCAAAGACCTGATCCTCTATACAATTGGTCAAATCGGGGTGGACGGGGCCCGGTACCAGGCCATGGAGTTTACTGGCCCGGTTATTGCTCAGCTCTCCATGGACCAACGCCTTACCATGGCCAACATGGCCATTGAGGCAGGAGGCAAAAACGGGATCATCGCCCCGGATGAGTCCACCCGTTCCTTTGTGGCTGAGCGGGCCCGGCGTCCCTATCGCTTTTATGCAAGCGATGCCGATGCCCGCTACGAGCAGGTGATCAGTTACCAGGTCGACGAGATCGAGCCGCAGGTGTCTCTGCCCCATTCTCCGGCGAATACCCGGCCCGTTTCGTCGCTGCCGAAGATTCCCATTGATCAAGTGGTTATCGGCTCTTGCACCAACGGCCGTCTGGATGATTTGCGCCTGGCCGCCAGGGTGCTCGCGGACCGTCGGGTCGCCCCGGGTGTGCGTTGTCTGATCATCCCTGCAACCCAGAAGGTGTATCGGCAGGCCATGGACGAGGGCCTGTTCGCCACGTTCCTGGAGGCGGAGGCAGCCATCAGTACCCCGACCTGCGGTCCCTGCCTGGGTGGCCACATGGGTATTCTCGCGCCGGGCGAGCGCGCTGTTGCCACCACCAACAGGAACTTCGTGGGAAGAATGGGCCATCCAGAAAGCGAGGTCTATCTGGCCTCCCCGGCCGTTGCCGCAGCTTCTGCTGTTCTGGGGCGCATAGCCAGCCCGGAGGAGCTTTGAAAATGAACCCCGGCGAGGACCATTGCGTATAGTCCATAGTTTCTGATCCCTGTGGAGTGGTCTATGAAGGTAGCGGGAAAAGCCTGGAAGTACGGATCGAATATTGACACTGATGCCATCATTCCTGCTCGATATCTGAATACGTGCGACCCCCAGGAACTGGCCAAGCATTGCATGGAAGATATTGACCCCGAATTCGCCCGGCGAGTCTCGCCCGGGGATATCATTGTGGCAGAAAGGAACTTCGGCTGTGGCTCTTCCCGTGAACATGCCCCCATTGCACTCAAGGCCACTGGCGTGGCCTGCGTGGTTGCCGCCAGCTTCGCCCGCATCTTTTACCGAAACGCCTTCAATATGGGCTTGCCCATCGTGGAGTCGGCTGAAGCTGCCGTAGGGATCGCTACTGGCGACGAGTTGCAGCTGGATCTTGCTCGGGGAACAATACTCAATCAGAGCCGCAACTGCACCTACCGGGTGCAGCCGGTACCGCCGTTCATGCAAGAACTCCTGGCTGCCGGTGGGCTCATTGCTTACGTGATGAAAAGGTTGAATGCCCAAAAGGGACACCAATAGGTACAGCACAGAGAAACCAAGCTGGCAGGTCGAGATTTTGACCCCATGGAGAGGCGAACCCGTTGTAAAAACGCCATCCGTGTGCTATGGACAACAGGCACGCGCCTGTAATCCCCATGCTGTGGATTCTCTCTGGCGGAGGTGGTGATGGCGAACAAGTATCGTATAGGCGTGATTCCGGGCGATGGCACCGGTCCGGAGGTTGTAACAGAAGGGCTCAAAGTCCTGGCGGTTGTGGCAGGCCTCCACGGTTTCTCCTACGAGACGGTTTCTTACGATTTTGGCGGCGAGCGCTACTTGCGCACCGGCGAGACGCTGCCCGATTCCGCGCTGGCAGAACTGCGGACCCTGGACGCTCTCTATCTCGGTGCCATCGGACATCCCGACGTCCCACCGGGTATTCTTGAAAAGGGTATTCTTCTCAAAATCCGGTTCTCTTTGGACCAGTACATCAACCTGCGCCCGGTCGTTCTCTACCCGGGAGCATGGACGCCGCTGCGCGACAAAGGCCCTGGAGACATTAACTTCGTCGTGGTCCGCGAGAATACCGAGGGTCTCTATTCTACCTGCGGCGGCTTCCTGAAGAAGGACACACCGGACGAGATAGCCATCCAGGAATCACTAAATACGCGCAAGGGTGTCGAGCGCTGTATTCGTTTTGCCTTTGATCTTTGCCGGCGGCAGCAGCGCCACAAGCTTACCCTGTGTGGCAAAACCAATGTGCTCACCTATGCCTTCGACCTCTGGGAACGGACCTTCCAGCAGGTGGCCCGAGAATACCCGGATATCGAAACCGATTATGCCCACGTAGACGCCCTCTGCATGTGGATGGTGAAAAATCCCGAATGGTTCGACGTCATAGTGACGGATAACCTCTTCGGTGACATTATCACCGACCTGGGAGCCGTGATCCAGGGCGGCATGGGCATCGCAGCAGGCGGCAACATCAATACCCAGGGGGTGTCCATGTTCGAACCCATTGGAGGGTCTGCACCCAAATACACCGGCAAGAACATGATCAATCCCCTGGCTGCCATCTCCGCTATGGCGATGCTTCTGGACAATCTGGGCGAGGAAACTGCCAGCCTCCGGGTGGAAAAGGCCGTCAAAGAAGTGGTGAAAAATGACCTGAAGAGCCTGGATGCTGGACGCATGGGTCGAACCACCCAGGAGGTGGGCGATCTGGCGGTCAAATACATTGAACAGAGCTGAACAGGGAATCAACTACACCCTGCTGAAAGGCTATACTGTATGAAAAACAGGTATCGGGTAGCAGTTGCCGGGGCTACCGGAGCGGTGGGCAACGAAATGGTGAAAATCCTCGAGGAGCGAGACTTTGCGGTTGCTTCCCTCAAGCTGCTGGCATCTTCGCGCTCTGTGGGCAAGACCATGGAGTTTCGCGGCGAAAACCTACCGGTGGAAGAACTCCGCGAGGACTCATTCGCTGGTTTGGACATCGCCCTGTTCTCGGCGGGAGCTGGTGTCAGCCGCCGGTTCGCACCGGAAGCGGCAAACTCCGGCTGTGTGGTTATCGACAACTCCAGCGCCTGGCGTATGGATCCCGAGGTGCCTCTCGTAGTACCGGAGGTCAACCCACACGCCGCGGCTGACTACACAAACAAGGGTATTGTCGCCAATCCGAACTGCTCCACCATCCAGATGGTGGTAGTTCTCAAACCCATCTACGAGGCGGCTGGCATTGAGCGGGTGGTGGTCTCTACCTACCAGGCGGTCTCGGGTACCGGCAAGAAGGCCATGGAAGAGCTGATGGAACAGACCAAGAAGCTTATGAACTTCCAGAAGATCGCCCCCGAGGTCTATCCCCATCAGATCGCATTTAATTGCTTTCCGCACATAGGCCGGTTTCTGGAAAATGGCTATACAGAGGAAGAGATGAAGATGGTCCACGAAACCCACAAAATCATGGAAGACCATACAATCAGAATAAGTGCAACCACAGTGCGCGTGCCAGTATTCTACAGTCACTCGGAAGCTGTGAACATCCAGACCAGCCGGAAACTCTCGGCCAAAGATGCAAGGGTCCTGCTCTTTCAGGCTCCCGGTGTTCGGGTTGTGGACAATCCTGGAGAATGTCTCTATCCCACGGCCATTCAAGCAGCGGGAATCGACGATACTCTGGTAGGCCGGATTCGCGAAGATCCCTCGATGGAAAACAGTCTCGACCTGTGGGTGGTGGCTGACAACATACGAAAGGGTGCGGCCCTCAACACGGTGCAGATCGCAGAACTGCTGGCTGAAAAATACCTCTAGTACCATTGTGCCAACTGCACGAGTACCCACGTGCGGCAATCAACGCACTCAAATAATAGTTGGTGTCCATGCGGAAACCTTTTAAGTTGCTTTTCCCCTCCGCTGGCGGGAATACCGGAGCAGGCAACCATGTTGCGGGCCGATTGTTAAGATCGGGAACTTCACCTTATCCAGACCATGGTGAAGCTCAGGCAGCGGAGTCCCCCAAGAAC
>JBKHJD010000199.1:0-4547 GCA_046538315.1 Syntrophobacteria bacterium | reverse complement strand
TTTCAGCCGCAGGATCTACCCGTCATGTTGCTCAGGTTATGGAGAAAAGATTCAAGGAGTTGGGCGTGGAGCCGTCTTTATATGACCTGGCAGAGAAACGTGACCTCTGCCAGACGGTTTCCCGGCAGATTCAAAGCCTCGGGAATGACTGTTGCTTGATTGTGGGCTCTCCGGTGTATGCGTCGCATGCAGCCCCACCCGTCATGCAGTGGATCTCCAGCCTGGCCAGTGTCGACGGCTTTTGTGCAGTTCCCTTTGTAACCTGGGGAGGTGCCTCCAGCGGCATTTCCCTGTTCGAAATGAAAAGAGAGCTATCCAGAAAAGGGTTCAAGATCCTGGCTGCAGCGAAGGTTCTGGCTGTTCATTCCCTGATGTGGCAGCTGGAGAATCCTCTGGGAGCGGGGCACCCGAACTCCGAGGACGACAGGCTGATAGAACAACTGGTGGATGAAGTTCATAGCAAGATGCAGAGTTTATACCAGCGTCCAACTTGGTCCGGGTTAACTCTCCAGATACTGAGAGACCAAAAGGGCTTGCACAATATTTCCCCCTCGACGGGGGAGGATTAAGGTGGGGGTGACAAGATAGATATGGATCCAACCTTTTATTATGTTCCCCTCCCCGTCAAGGGAGGGGAAAGGATGGTTTTGCATAGGCACCCTGGCACCGATACCCAGTGTGTCAAGTGTGGGTAAGGATCATCGCCAAGGGAGGGGAAAGGATTTTTTTGCCTGAGGCGTGAAAGGCTCTTTTTATGAAAGAGGAAAAATGCACTGTTCCCATCGGTAGGGGAGAAACGGTTTCCAGCGTATTCTCTATAGCCGATAACTACGCTTCCGGCCAGGGTATCGGAGTTATCCTCGGCCATGGGGCGGCAAATGACCTGGAGCATCCGCTGCTTGTCTCTGTTGCCCGCAACCTGGCGGAATCCGGCTGCCTTGTCTTGCGTTTCAATTTCCTTTACCGGGAAAAGGGCCGGAAGACGCCGGACCGGCAGGAGGTACTGGTACGTACCCGGGAGAGGGTCTGCCGGTTTCTGCGCGATCATCCCCGGTACAGACCCAAAGCGGTGGTGGCCGGGGGCAAATCCCTTGGAGGGAGGGTGGCATCCCAGATGGTAGCTGAAGCTCTTCTTCCGGCGGGGGGCTTGATCCTTTTCGGCTACCCGCTCCATGCTCCTGGTAAAAAGGAGAACCTCCGAGACTCACACCTCTACCACATCAATGTTCCCATGCTCTTTTTTGCCGGAACCCGCGATTCCCTCTGCGACCTGGGGCTGCTTCGAAGTGTTCTGGAGCGGCTGGTCGCCCCCTGGCAGCTCGAGACCATAGAAGGCGGTGACCACTCTTTTCGCGTGCCCAAATCTGCCGGCATGACGGAAAAAGAAATATACCGGAGAATCGCGGAAAAAACCGGCCGCTGGCTCCAGACTGCTCTCGGCGCTCGCATGTAAGATGGTGAAAGTAGAGGACAATCTCGAGGGAGCTGCGGATGATGATAAACCGAATGAAAAAGCCACCCCTGTCCGGAGGGGTGGCTTTTTCAGGCTGTCTTCAGACGAGGCACAACTGGACTCTCTGAGCACCTCAGGCAATGGGTAGAGGAATCAGCCCGAACATTGAGCTTACGGTGATTGCTGCGGCAATGACTGCCAGAGTGCCGAAAAAGAACATTCTTTGCTTGTAGAGAGCAAGAGCGCTTACCAGCATTGCCGGTATGACGATGAAAACGCCCACGGCAAGCCCCAGCTCGGTAAAGCCGTCCCCGGTACCCAGGTGCTGGAGATACCAGTGTCCCCTGGGCAGGGCCCCTACGGCGGTTTCCCAGATTCGGTCGACGCTCTTGCTCTGCCAGATCGCGGTCAACAGATAGGAAGGGTCCAGATAATTAGCCCGGGTGATAAAAGTGATCACCTGGCCGATCATGGCGATCACCGCTGCAGCCACGGTTCCCCAGTAGACGATATCTCCATAGAACTTGCTCGCAGCCGAAGGCGTCAGTCCGAGAATTTCTTTGGCTACCTCGGGCTGGCCTGCCTCCGCAAAGGTAATCGCTTCCATCCACCGATCGTGTCTTTCCCGAAGGCCCGGCTGCCGTTCTTCTGCCGGTGGTGCCTGTGGTTCCGCTTCCTTAACTTCTGCGGACTGGGAACGTTCTCTCTGTTTGTCGGTCATCACTAACTACCTCCTTTCCTGATATGGGTTATACGGTAAATCAAATTTAGAAAATGGGGATATTGATCCCGAACAAGGTTTCCACCCCCCGGCTCACCAGCTTGATACTGGTAAGAAACAGGAGGACAATAAGGATCTTCCTCACGATTCCGGCCTTTATCCGGGCCAGAATATGAGCTCCCATGATGCCGCCCACGACCTGTCCGAGCATCCAGGGGGCGGCAAACACGGCTATCAGAGCACCGTAGGTAATATAAGGCCAGATCGCACAGGAATTGCCCAGGGCCAACAACACGCCGCTACAGGCAGCGGAAACCTTCAACGGGGTGGACATCACCAGGTTGAGCACGGGAACTACGGCCCAACCGCCGCCAAGACCGAAGAAACCGCCGGTGAAACCCACCAGCAGGAAGAGAATTCCTCCCAGAAGGGGCCGGGTCGACTGATAATAGACCGGCCTGTTCAGAGACTCTTCCCAGTAACCTCCCCTGAGATCCAGCTTGTTGCTCAAGCGGTCGATCTTTTTGGGCTCCGGATACTCTGTTTTTGTACCCCCGATGATGAAGATGACGGCGATGAAAATAAGGAGTACTCCCAGTGACAGGCGAACCAGGGCATCGCCGGCGGCGCCCAGGTATTGGGCCAGGGCTATGGCCGCAAAGCTGCCGCCCATTGCCCCTACTACGATTGGGACGGAGCAGTAAAAGACAAGTTTGATGTCTGACAGCCCCTTTTTCATAAACGGCCCGGAAGAGATCAAGCCACTGAACATGGCTACCACCAGACCAGTCGCTCTGACGATGAGGGTGTCGATGGAAGTGAACGCCATCACAAGGGGAGTAAATAAAACTCCCCCTCCGATACCTGCGATAACGGCAACTATGGCTATGGCGGTACTGAGCACAAAGGAACCGAAAACAATAGTCCACATAGCAGTCGGGCTAAGTATTTCCGTTCCCGATACTTGAGAAAATATGCCGATGACGATGTAACCGCAGATTGCCAGAACAATTAGCAGTGTCAGTTCGGGAAATCTTTTCATAACTGCTAGCATTTTTTCTCCTCCCTTTTGCCCAGGTAAGAGTCAAATTTTTTGATAAACTGGCGAGAAGACAGCGATCACTGTCAGTTCTCTATCCTCGACCAGCTTCGGCCAGACTTGTGACTCACTCACAACGAAATTTATTCGTCGTAGTTCCTGCAGTAATTCCTGAATACAATGCTTGATGTCTCCCACCTTGACGACATGCCTGAAAGGAATTCCCCTTTCCTCGCAGCGATGATGAAACCTCGCGATGCTCTGCTCGCAATTGGATCGCTGGTCTTTGCTCGTCACCGTACAGCAGGGGGCCGGGCCGGCCTCATTTGACCCCAAGAGCACAGTGAGAGCGAGAATTTCGTAGTTCATTCGTTCGGCAAACCCGATGGCATAATCCACAACCGCGTTGGAAAAACCCTCGCCCTGTCCCACAACCAGGACCTTGCGTTTGCGTTTTTGCTGCTCGCTGATCAGCTCTCGAGCAACCTCGTGGACGCCGGCTTCCGCGAAGGTTATGGCCTCCATAGTCTGGTCCAAGGTGTCACGCAAGTCGCCTCTTTTCTCCACCTGCACCTCGGCATGTTCAGGGGCCTTTCTACGCTGAAGCCACTCTTTAAATTTTCCAAGCATGCCGCTCGACCTCCGTGGATTTTGGGAATACCGCCCGATCAATCAGGCTCTCGTGCCAGCGAACAAGAACACTCAGCCGCCCAGTACTGAGGGAGCCTTGGTATGTGTCTTCGTAAATCGCCCACTTCAACGTATTTGCGACTCCAAGTACCAGGGCTCATGTCCTCATTCTGGGTCGTTCACGGCGTTCTTCCTTGCGATCGCGTTTCCGCGGCCGCTTCCTCTTGACCTCGTCCATGATGTCCGTGGCCTTGTCCCACAGGCCTCCCTCGGCGAGGGCAACGGCAGCGGCCCAAGCTTCGAGCTTCTGTCTCAACTTCTTCATTGGTTCCTCCTTCCGTTCAGTGTTTTTACTTCTGCTTCATCAAAACCTGTGCCCAAAGCGGACTGCCTGCTTAAGTAGCTGTAATAGCTATGATAATAAGAATTTCATAGAAACCGGCCTTTCGGAGGAACCATTACATAATGCAACTCTTTTTTGATTTTTATCGGATTATCTCATTATTTTAAATACTTGGCGGGCATTGTATTAACGAAGCTACTGTTGCAAAATGCATCATATTGAAGGGGCCGTCTTTTCAGGATGATTCTGCAGCGCTCGGGGGGAAACAAACGGATTGAGCGGTGCTGCTGAAAGTTCGGGAAAGACGAAGGCGGGCTGCGGTCAGGCAATCCTTTTTGAACTGATATCTGCTATACTAGGG
>JBKHJD010000198.1:0-4570 GCA_046538315.1 Syntrophobacteria bacterium | reverse complement strand
ACTTGACCTCACCGATGGTATAGCGTACGAACTCCAGGGACGCGGTCCCGGTGAAGTCGCGAATGGGAAAGACCCCCTTGAACACGCCCTGCAAACCCTTGTCCTCACGGCTGTCGGGATCCACCTCATTTTGCAGAAACCGTTCATACGACTGTCTCTGCATTTCGATCAGGTTGGGTATCCCGACAACTTGTTTGATCTTGCCGAAATTTTTCCGAACACGATAGTCATTGGCCAATGAGGTCCTCATAGTATCTCCCCTTTGGCGCCCGTGCCATTACCTGTCTCTGGTTCAAGCAAACTCGCTTCACCCTGAGGCGGTGGGAAAGCTAACCTCTTTCCCCGGCCGGACTGCCAGAGTTCGAAGGTCCCCCCCTGTAGCCTTGCGATTCCTTTGAGCGGCTGCAATCGCCTCAGAGGGCCAGAAGAGCCCGAAGTAAACCGAAAGATGACCATGCGTGCCAGGGCTCAGGTATTCACATTAACCTGGGAACGTTCTACTTTACCTCCACCGTGGCACCGGCCTCTTCCAGTTCTTTGACGAGGCTGTCCGCCTCATCCTTGGAAACACCTTCCTTGACTTTACCAGGTAACTCCTCTACCAGGGCCTTGGCCTCCTTGAGGCCCAGCCCGGTGATAGCGCGCACCACTTTTATGACCTGTATTTTTTTGTCGCCCACGCCGGTAATCACCACATCGAATTCAGTCTTTTCCTCCTCGGCAGGGCCTTCAGCGCCAGCGGCCGATGCCCCGGCCGGCATGGCGGTCATCGCCGGCATCGGTGCTGCTGCTGTCACTCCCAGCTCTTCCTCCAGCTCCTTGATCAACTCGGCCAGCTCGAACACCGGCATGTTCTTGATATATTCCTTTACTTCATCCTTGGTGATTTTCGCCATAATTTCACTCCTTGATCAATCCCTCTGTTATCACAGTCACCGCACGTCTCACTTCACGATGGTTGGCTGCCTTTCTGCTCGATAGCCCTGAGCACACCCACAAGATTTCTCGGCGTGGCTGCCAGCACATTGAGGAAATCTCCGGGAACAGCCGCCATGACACCAAGGAATTTGGAAGGCAGCCTCGCCATGGTTCCCAGCAGTTGGGCGTGAAGCTCCTGCTTGGAAGGCAGGCGAATGAGCTCCTTTATCTGCTCTGCGCCCATGAGTCTTCCCACCATCACGCCCGCCTTGACTTCCAATTTGTCATTTTTCTTGGCATAGTCCATCAACAACCTGGCTGGCGCCAACTCGTCATCGTAGCCCAAGGCGAGGGCACATGGTCCGTTGAGATGATCCACCAAGGCCGAAGCTGCAGTGCCCTGGGCAGCCAGGCGGGTCAGCGTGTTCTTCACCACGTGGTACTCTACCCTCGCCTCCTTGAGTCTCTGACGGAGTTCGGTAATCTGGGCCACCTTGAGCCCCCGGTAGTCAGTGACCACTGCAGCCCTGGCCTGTGCCAATTTTTCGTGGAATTCGGCAACGAATGTTTCTTTCTCTTGACGGTTCAAATCTTGCTCTTCCCCCCTTTCCTCTGCCAGCGCGCGTTTGCATCGTCGTCTGACAAAGTCATCAGAGGAATACCCGTTCAGCAAGGGCGGATTACCTCTTTGTCTCGGTAGGCTGGCCCCAGGCCAATTATCCCCGTGCCTCTTTCGAAACCCGGTACGCGGGTGGTACCCGGCAGGCACCAAGCACCTACTTTCTCAGACGAATCAATACACCGCCTCGGCAGTCACTGTTTTCCGGCATCTCGGCCGATGCCTTCTATCTCACCAATGCCTTGACATTGGCTGGATCAATCTTTATCCCCGGTCCCATGGTTGTGGAAACGGCAATGCTGCGCATGTACGCACCCTTGCTTGCTGTTGGCTTCAAACGGAGCAGGGTATCCATGAATGCGGCAATATTCTCCAGCAGCTTGTCGACGCCGAAGGAGACCCTGCCAACCCGGGCATGGACGATGCCGGTCTTCTCCACCCGGAAATCGATCTTGCCGGCCTTGATTTCCTTGATCACCTTGGCAAGGTCGAAGGTTACGGTCCCCAATTTGGCGTTGGGCATGAGTCCCCGGGGTCCCAGAATCTTGCCGATCTTGCCAACAGCGCCCATCATATCGGGCGTGGCTACACTCTTGTCAAACTCGAGCCAGCCACCCTTGATTTTCTCAATGTACTCATCGGCACCAGCGTGATCCGCACCTGCCTCCCGTGCTTCCTTTTCCTTTTCTCCCTTGGCAAAGGCCAGGACCCGAACTGATTTCCCGGTACCGTTGGGAAGCACCACAGTGCCGCGCACCATTTGATCTGCCCGGCGCGGATCCACCCCAAGGCGTACGGCCAGGTCGACACTTTCGTCAAACCGCGCATAGGCGCACTCCAGGGCAAGCTTCACTCCCTCGGCAAAATCGTAATGACGGGAAAGATCAATGCTTTCTTTGAGCTTCCGGACCTTCTTGCCTCTCTTCGCCATCTCGCCTCTCCAAGCCTACTCAATGGTTATTCCCATGCTTCTGGCGGTCCCCTCGACGGTCCGAATCGCTGCCTCCAGGCTTGTCGTATTCAGATCCGGCATCTTCAGCCGCGCAATCTCCTCTACTTCATGACGCGACACCCTTCCCACCTTTTCACGTCTTGGCTCACTGGACCCCTTTGCAATCTTGGCCGCCTTTTTGAGCAGCACCGAGGCGGGAGGTGTCTTCGTCACATAGGCAAAGGAACGATCGGCATAGACTGTGATGACCACGGGAATGATCATGCCCTCTTGTCCCTGGGTCTTGGCGTTGAAGGATTTGCAGAACTCCATGATGTTCACCCCGTGCTGACCCAAGGCAGGGCCGATCGGGGGAGATGGATTGGCCTGACCCGCAGGAACCTGGAGCTTGATATTTGCGATTACCTTCTTTGCCATGGGTACTTTCTCCTCGTTGCCGGCGTTCGATACTGTCGGCAATCGGGGGGAGCTCGTTTGATCGGCGGGACCGGAAATACGCCCGCCCCAGCCCTTTTGCACCAGGCCGACCCGGAACTATATTTTGGTCACCTGAACAAAATCCAGCTCCACCGGAGTCGAACGCCCGAATATGCTCACCAGAACCCGCACCTTGCCCTTTTCAGGATTTACCTCATCCACCACGCCGTTGAAATTGGAAAAGGGGCCGTCAATCACCCGGACCTCGTCACCTCGATCGAACAGATACTTGGGCTTGGGTTTTGCCGCGCCCTCGGTCATTTGCTCGATGATGTTGTGTGCCTCTTCGTCACTGAGCGGGGTAGGCTTTTCCTTACCCCCGATGAATCCCGTAACCTTCGGTGTATCTTTGACGATGTGCCAGGTCTCGTCGTTGAGTTCCATGCGCACGAGGATGTAGCCCGGATAAAATTTACGCGACGAGGTCTTCCTTTCACCCTTGACGAGTTCCACCACATTTTCAGTGGGCACCAGAATCTGGTCGAAAAACTCCGCCTTACCCAGAGCTTTGATCCGTTCTTCCAGGGCCCCTTTCACCTTTTGTTCATATCCCGAGTACGTATGAACGATAAACCATTGCATTGCCAAGGAATCATCTCCGAGTCTGTTTGATCCAGTCGGGCCTGGAGCCGCCTCTCACTGGACCCCCATCCTCCAGCCTTGCGAGCTCGAGGAATCTTGGGTAGCAGGAATCACCCCATACGAGGCCTTCACACCACTAGCTGAGCACAATGCGTATAATCCGGGAAAGGCCCAGGTCAACGATGCCCAAAAATGCAGCTATCAGGATTACAATCACCAGCACCACTGATGTGGAGGCAATGGTCTCCTTTCGCGTAGGCCAGGTAACCTTGCTCAACTCGACCTTGACCTCTCGAAGGAACTGGGAGACCGTGTGGACCACACCCATCGTTCGGTCTTTGAGGCCCACCCCTGGTGTTACGGCCTTTGCACTTTTGCCTGTCTCCTTGCGAACGCTCACGGTGTTCGCCCTGGCAGGCTTGTTGTTGGTCTCAGCAACAACCCCAGCCTTATCAGTGCCTTTGGAGCGAGGGGTCCGTTTCTTTCTGGCTTTTTTGGATTTTTTCATAGTCGTAAAAATAATGGCAGGCCAGGAGGGATTCGAACCCCCAACACCCGGATTTGGAGTCCGGTGCTCTAGCCGTTTGAGCTACTGGCCTGCACCAACAGTGGTCTAGATGGACATCCGTATCATTAAGATTCATAACACGGGACCGTTTCGGCCGCATCGAGAGAAAACCCTCGGTCCCGCCCCTGTGCGGTCCCCGGGAAACCCGATTCACCCTGAAGACACCTGTCTGTTCCGAGCAACGCTATTTGGTCTCCCGGTGCAGGGTATGATGCCCGCAGTAGCGGCAATATTTGCGAAACTCCAGCTTGTCCGGAGTAGTTCTCTTGTTCTTGGTTGTCGTGTAATTTCGTCGCTTGCACTCTGTACAGGCGAGGGTGACGATGGTCCGCATGTTTTCCACCAATCTTTGGCGGCCATGACCTCACAGGAGGCTTCTACGGCCGGACTCTGTGTGAACTCACTCGACAATATCACTGATCACCCCGGCACCCACGGTGCGCCCTCCCTCACG
>JBKHJD010000197.1:0-4622 GCA_046538315.1 Syntrophobacteria bacterium | reverse complement strand
GCTCCTTACCGTGGTAAGCAACCAGATCGGCATTGCTACAGAACTGCCTTCTGCTGTCGACCCTGCCCCTTCCTTTACAGGCGCTTGACGATGTTCTCCTCGTACTCGGGGAAGTAACGAGCGATTAACGGAAGCTCGAAGCGAGACAGGATCATGGTATTGCTCTCTCGCTCGAGCAAAAATTCAAAGGATTTTTCAATGAGCCTCTGCGCAGACACCCTGCCCCCGGTCAGTTTCTGGTAGTAGTCCGGCTTGAGCCTGACCGTATGCCTCGTGGTGGTTGATTCCTTGACTGTGACCTCGAATGTCTCCGCATCCTTCTGGTTAACTTCGATTAAAGCCATGTTGCAGTCCTTTTCTTTTTCCCTCTGGCGGTAGCCTGATACAACCTCAATTCAAGCACACTATCCCCCACTACCCCCGTCCGTTCTATGACGATTTTCATTGACCGATACTCAGCGGGTTCCCCTTGTGCCCCTGGCGCTTTCACGGAAGCGATTCGCCCCGAAGTGGTTCCAGCCGCCGCGTTCTACTTCTTGAAGTGAACCGTCTCCACACCTGAGCTTCACTCCTGCCCCCGACACCGTCTCACCGATGGGGAAAAACGCGCAGCCGTTCGATATCAGTGCCTGTTCAACCTTGCCGCTGGACTTCCTTGGCACTGTTCCCAGTAGAACGTAATCTTCCCCCACCTGGAGAGCCAGATGCCTGAAATCCAGACCAAATTGTTCACAATATTCCCGGAACCGCGCCGTTGTCGGAATACTCTCCTCCTCGATCACCGCTCCCACCCTTGACTCGTTGCAGATATGCCCCAGATCAGCCACCACGCCGTCGGAGACATCAATGAGGGAATGAGCCGCCTTGAGGCTGGCGATGATGCGACCGCCTTTCACGTGAGGGACCGGGTCGTTGTGGGCATGCAGCAATTCATCCTGTCCCTGGAAAAACACATCTGACAGGATAATATGAAGGCCTGCGGCAGAAGAGCCCACCGGGCCCGTCAGGAAAACGACATCTCCCACCCTTGCCCCTGATCTGTACAGGACCTCCTCCTCCGGCGCCTCCCCCACCAGAGCCACATTGATTACCAGATAATCCGGCGATGAACTGGTATCGCCCCCTGCCAAATTGACATCGAATTCCCTGGCCATAGACTTCATCCCGTTGTAGACCGAATCCAGGTATTCCACCTCCACTGTCTCGGGCACAGCGATGGAGATCAATGCTTCTTTTGGAATGCCCCCCATGGCTGCGATATCCGACAGATTCACAGCGAGTGACTTGCGGCCAAGCTGGTAGGGTGCTGTGGCCCTGGACAGAAAATGGACCCCTTCCACCAGAATATCGGTTGTAAACAGCATGACCATATCCCTGGAGCCCTTGAAAACAAAACAGTCGTCACCGATGTGCTTGACAACGTCTTGGCTCCTGACGAGACAGCCATCTCGTATCCGCTCGATAAAGCCGAATTCGCCGATCTCCTTCAACCTCATTACGACTCCCCGGTAACTCCGCGCTCTGGGAAACAGTAACCCCCCTGCCTGACGGAATGGGTGTGATGACCCCGTCACTGCCCCTTGGCCCTCATCACCTCGGCCCGGAGGGCCGCAGCCGCAGCCTTGGGGTCATCCTGCGAGCAGATGGCCGAGACTACGGCGACACCATCCAACCCTGACCTGATCGCTTCGTAGGCGTTTGCCCAGTTTATAGCACCGATGCCAACGAGAGGTATTTTCACCGAACGCCGTATGGGAAGAACACCCTCTATGCCGATGTATTCCACCAACTCTGGTTTGGTACCGGTCACGAATATGGGTGACAAACTCAGATAATCCGCCCCCAGAGCCTCCGCGGCCTTTGCCTCCTCCGCCGTGAATACTGAAACACCGATGATCTTCTCCCGTCCAAGGATCTTTCGGGCGACGTCAACAGGTAGATCGTCCTTGCCCACATGGACACCGTCTGCATCCAGTGCCAGGGCGATGTCAACCCTGTCGTTTACAATCAAGGGGATATTTTTGGACTTCAGGTATTCCCTCACTTTCAGGCCTTCCTCGTAGAACTGCCTGGTAGTGCAATCTTTTTCGCGAAGCTGAACGAGACTCGCCCCTCCTGCGACCGCCGCCTCGATCACCTGAAGGGTACTTCTTCCGAGAGACAGCCTCCGGTCTGTCACGAGATACAAGGAGTAATCTACCTTCGTCTTATCCAGCGCCGGGTTGTCCACAGCCGCTGCCTTCTTTGTACCACAGACCAAGCAGGGCGCATAGAGTCGGGCCATCGGACCCTGCGCTACGCTCTGTATCCTATGCGTTACGGCGCTTCTTCCAAACGGGCCCTGGACTGGAACTCTTCGGGTGTGATTTCGTAGAGGGCGTCCATGAGGGCTACAGAGAACGATCCCGGTGAACGTGCCCGGAACGCCGCCAGCTCTCCTGCCAGCCCGAAGAAGGCAAGACCCGCCGAGGTTGCAACCAGCGGCTCAGCAGTTACGCCGCTAAATGCAGCGATTGTAGCGGTGGCGGCGCAGCCGGTACCTGTGACCCATCCGAGGAGCGGGTGGCCGTTGCTGCAATGAACAACCTTTTCTCCATCGGTAATCACATCCACCGCCCCGCTAATGGCCACAACCGAGCCGGTCTCCCTGGCCGCCTCCCTGGCGGTATTCACCGCCTGTTTACTATCGTGGTCGGCATCTACTCCTTTGGTCCTGACGGCATCCGAGGCAAGAGAGAGGATCTCCGAGGCATTGGCCCGGATCACCGCCAGCTTCACTTCCTGGGTGAGTCTCCTGAAAGTCTTCGTTCGAAAGGAAGTAGCACCCGAGCCCACCGGGTCCAGAACCACCGGCACGCCCTCCTTGTTGGCTCTCTTGCCTGCCTTGACCATGGATTCGATCCACCCTTTGGACAGTGTCCCGATATTTATCACGAGGGCTCTGGCCCGAGACACCATCTCCTCTACTTCATCAATAGCGTGAGCCATGACCGGAGAAGCGCCCATGGCCAGAAGCGTGTTGGCGGTAAAATTCATGACCACGTAGTTGGTGATGCTGTGCACCAGCGGTCTTTCATTCCTCACCCTAACAAGGAGCTCCTTGAGATCGTAAGCAGACATTGCCGCTCTTCCTGTGGAGACGGAGACCCGGACGCATCGATATGTTACAATGATTTTTCGAGGTTGTACTTCATGGATATGTACCGTCGAAACAAACCGAAATCAAGCACCGGATGGCAGAACCGGACCGCGCCTGTTCTGTTTGCTCTCCTGTTGCTGGCCTCAGGCTACATGGTTTCCTGTGCTCCCGCACTGTCCAGGCAGTTTCGCCAGCGAGTTGGAACGCCGGTTGCTTTCCAACGCTTACGTGCCCAGCCCCAGGAATATGAAGGTCAAGAGGTGATTCTGGGAGGATATATCCTTGAGACGCTCAATGAATCGGAAGGAACCCTGCTCACTGTTTTGCAGGCCCCGCTCAACTTTCTCAACAAACCCAAAGCAAAAGACCTTTCCGAAGGGCGCTTTCTGGTTCACACTGGAGAATTCCTGGATCCGGAGGTATACTGCAAGGACCGCAAGCTGACCGTGGGCGGCAGATTCCGGGGCATTCACGAGCTGCCGCTGGGCAACGCTACCTACCGCTACCCCCTCATCGAGGCTGAGGAATTGCACCTCTGGCCCGGGGAGGTGCACTCCCCCTGGCCATCCTACCCGTACGAGGACTATTGGTACCACCGCCACTGGTACGGGTACCCGTATTTTCTCCGGCGGCCATGGTAAGACAGGGCTCCCCCACCCGCAGCTGCGCAAGCGGCTCAGGCCTCCGGCCAGTCACTCAGAAAAGCCACCACGGCCTCCGGTAGTGTCACGTGCGTCCAGGTGTCAACCCGAGCACCCAGAGGAGATCTTCCCAATTGGAAATTCTCGCAAGCACAGGAGACGGATCCGCACCAGGTCGGTCGAGCATCCCCGTCACGGGCGAAATATGGTGGTCCCGGACATAGGTACTCCAGATCGGTTGCAGCCCGGCCTGCTGGGCACCGCTGATATCTGCCTCCGGATCGTCGCCAACAAAGGCGATCCTCTCTCCCGGCACTCCCAACTGCTCGATGAGTTCCCGGAACACCACAGGGTGTGGCTTGCGATAGCCCAGATCACCGGAAATGACCACCACCTCGAAGAAAGACACCAGACCGAGTCCGGCCATGATTTTCCTGGCTGCCGGCGGGTGAGTGAAATTCGACAGGAGCCCCAGCCGGTACCGGCCCTGAAGGATTTCAAGCATTTCCGTGGTGCCGGGCAACAGGCTGGCGTTGTCCAGAAATACTGAAAAGTATGACTCCACAGCTTCAGCGATGCGTGGGTCACCGGGCGGGATGCTGAAGCCGAGAGTCTCCAGAGCAGCGCTGATCCAGAAACGGTTGTGGGTCTCCCTGCCATCTTGCCGGATCCTCTGTGCACACCTGAGCGCAGCCTCCCGGTGGGCCAGGACAAAGGGTCCGTGTTTAACGGCAATGCCGCTTTGTCTCAGGCTCCTGGTGAGCCTTGCCAGGCCCTCTTTCAGGGTGGAGTCCTCCACGGTAATCAGGGTGTTGAAAAGGTCAAACCCGACGGCCTCAATG
>JBKHJD010000196.1:0-4625 GCA_046538315.1 Syntrophobacteria bacterium | reverse complement strand
CTTCAAAGGCCTCCTTTATCAGGAGCCGGTCGTCCGGATCGTCTTCGGCCATGAGGATAGTGATATCTCTCAAATACTGCTGCATACCTTGTTTCTCCTTGTTGTCAACGCCGGGTAGCGGGGCCGGCATTTGCCTCTCCGCCTGGCGTGGGGCTCCCGTCCAAATCTAAATCTTGCGGACAATCACTTCAAGTTACCGCCAATGCTCGTCAAAAGGAAGACAAGCGGTTGGAAAACCGGAAAATTTTGGCTCGCCGAAACTTCTATCCGCCTCGATTGCCCGCTGAATCGCTGTTTTCAGCTCAGAGAGATCAAAGGACTTGACCACGTAGTAATCTGCGGCAATGGCTTCGGGCTCGCCTTTATACGTATCGTATGCTGTGCACAAGACGACTGGAAGGTCGGAGTACCGTCTGCGGATATCCTGGAGCAGTTCCAGGCCGTCGTAGTCCACGAGCTTGATATCCAGTATCACAGCGTCCGGTTGCACAAGGTGGATCTTCTTCAAGAGGTTGTGCCCCGATGCCGCCGTGAAGACCTCGTGGCCTTCGTCTCTCAGCTCCTCGGTATAATACTGGCGGATATATTCCTCGTCGTCTACCAGAAAAATCCTTGCCATGGTGTTAGCCTCGCGGATTGACGTTGTTTCATATTGCCTGGATCTGCGGATTACCCGACATTGTAATGCCTGATCCTGTATCCCCACTCAGACTCGAGGATTTGGACAATCAGTTGAAAGCTACTCTCATCGAATATTCCTGAGCCCCAGCCCAGTTGCGCTATCTTTTCGTTGACCAGGCTGGTTGTGAATACGCCGCCGTCCCCGATGATGCCGAGCACGTCTCGAATGAAACCGGGTATTTGTTCTGGAGCAAGCCCCTTTTCGCCCAGCCGCGTTATGAGTCCCTCCCACGGGGTTGCCATGTGCTCACTCCTCAAGAGAGTCTCGTTGGAGCCTTCGGGTCGCCTCCGAGACGACCCTTGTTTACCTCTTTCACCTCGATTCACGGTCTTCGGACCGCCGCCGAGACGGGCGCAGATCTGTTCTGCGCTTCCGGCCCCGGAGAAATTCTCACCGATGCATCGCCCATGAGGCCGAAGTGCCTCAACATGTTAGCCGTGGATGATTCGATCCCTCTGAGACTGATCTCACGGAAGCGGTTCCTCCTGCTTCGGATGGCCTTTGCAAGCAAAGCGATGCCGAAGAGCTCGAACTTGTGAACCCTGCGGAAGTCGAGGACCAGCCGGGGCTTTTTCGAGCCGCCTTCCACCCGGTACAGGGCGTTTTCAAGCTCGCAGGCTGAGCTGCCGTCGAATCTCCCATTGAGGTACATAACCACTTTTCCGCCCGGTTTCTCCACCTTCACTGACATGCGTCCTTTTGCCGCCATCGGCTTGCTCCTGGGTTTACGCCATCTTGTTCAATGCATTGCTTGTTCAATGCATTGACTGTCAGTCGATCTTGATTGTTTCCAGAACGTTTCGAGCAACTTTCAGAGCGAGAGTGTTATCGAACCATGATGAGGATTATCCCAATACTCGCCGGAGAGCACAATCGGATGACTTCTGAATTTACACTTCACAAGTTCTGATTCATCCGGGTGGAATGGAGGATTCGGGATGGGCGATGGAGGATTACGGGTTCTAGAGGCCCGAGGTCAACCCTTCCCTGACGGCATACTTGGTCAGTTCCGCGGTGCTGTAGAGCCCCAGCTTCTCCATGATTCGCTGCCGATGGGTGTGCACCGTCTTGACGCTCACGTGCAGTCTGGAACCAATCTCCTTTATGGTGTTGCCCTCGGCCAGGAGCTGAAGTACTTCCCGCTCTCTGGCCGTCAGCGGAGAAGACAGCTCCGGGGCTGTCGAACGCATCCGGCCCACGTAGTCCTTGATCATAACACCGGTTATTGACGGGCTCAGGAACGCCTGACCCGCGAAGACGGCCTTGACGGCTCTGATCAGCTCATCAAAGGCGCAGGATTTCACCAGATAGCCTGAAGCGCCGGCATCGAGCATTTGCCCGACCAGACGTTTGTCCGAATACATTGACAAAGTGATCACCTTGATATCAGGCAAGGCGGCGAGTATCTGCCGCGTGGCCTCCACGCCGTTCAGATCGGGCATGTCCACATCCATGATGACAAGGTCCGGTCTTTTCTGGAGGGTCAACTGCACTGCCTCCCGGCCGTTTCCCGCCTCGGCCACCACTTCCATACCCGGCTCACTCTCGATGAGCGAGCGCAACCCATCGCGGACGATTTTGTGATCGTCTGCAACCAAGATCTTCATGTTCACCTTGCCCCTTCCAGGGCCTTCTCGCTTTGCGCTTCCAGAGGAGCGAAGAGCGTGATTCTTGTCCCCTGGCCCGGGTTCGACATGACTTTGACGCTGCCGCCGAGATGGTGCATGCGCTCCCGGATACTGAAAAGACCAAACCTTCCGGCTTCGCACACGAACCTCTCAACTTCATCCACGTCGAAGCCGACGCCGTCGTCTTCGACTTCCACTCCCATGTGCCTGTCTGCTTCCCAGATCCTAACTGTTGCCGTGTGTGCCTGAGCGTGCTTGATAACATTGGTCAACAACTCACGCACCGCCCGAAAGAGGAAAACGGAGTGATTTTCCTGCAACGGGATCGGCTGAGCATCAGTTACTATATCCACTTCGAGCCAATGAAGTGCCTGCATCTGTTCAGCCAGGTATTCCAGGGCAGCTTCAAAACCCACCTTGTAGAGAACGGGCGGGCTGAGCTGGAAGATCAGGGATTGAGCCTGGTCCATGGCCTCACCGAGAAGCCTGCTGATCTCGTTGAGCTCCTCAAAGCCAGGCTCACCTTCCGCCGCCTTTCGCAACGCATCGACCCTCAGCTTGGAAATGGTCAGCGTCTGCCCGATGGAATCATGCAGATCGGCGGCAAGGGAGCGGCGTTCCCGCTCCTCGGTAAGGGTCAGCGAAGAGGCCAGGGATCGGAGTTGAAGCTGATACGAAAGAAGCTGCGCTTCTGCTTGCTTGCGATCGCTCACATCAAAAAACACCCCACTCACATGTTCGACTTTACCCTCTTCGTCGCAGACGATCTTTCCCCTGTCGTGTATCCAGAAGATATCTCCGGACCTGGATTTGATCCTGTACTCACGCGTAAATCCCCTGTCTGTTTCCAGGGCCCTGCGGAAAGCCTGTTTAGCCGAGGGCACATCGTCTTGCACTACAAGATCGGACCACCTCAACCGCCTCGAATCGAATTCTTCCCTGCCGTAGCCTGTAAGCTCCTCGATCTTGTCATCAATGAAGTCCACCGTCCAGTCTGCATATCCCGTGTAAACCACTCCGGGCAGGTTCTGGACCAAAAGGCGGTATTTCTCCTCACTTTCCCTTACGATCCTCTCCGCCATCTTCCGTTCGGAAATGTCGATACCGATGCCAATAAAGGAGCCATCGGATAACCGGACATTGGCCCAGGACGTATCCAGCTCTTCTTCGCTTTTCGTTCGCACTCTCAAGTCCTTCCAGCGACCAGATGCCTCCATCATATGGGCCAAGGCAGCTTGCCGGGCCTCCGGGTCAGGGAAAAATGCCGCCATTGCATCGATTTCACTCAACTCCCCGGCAGACCATCCCAGCCTGCGTTCGAACTCCCCGTTGACCAGTCTGAACCCTCTGGTTTCATCGTAGAAAGCGACCATCGCCGGGATATTGTCCATAATCCTCTGGATAACCTCTCGCTCCCGCTCCAGTTCCTCGGTCCGCTTCCTCACTCGCTCCTCGAGTTCCACGTTGAGTCTGGTAACCCGCTGCTGGGCTTCCTTGAGATCGTGGATGTCGGTGCAGCTTCCCAGCCATTTGACTACAGCTCCCTGTTCGTTCCGAACCGGCCGGCCGCGGACCAGAAACCACCGGTAAGAGCCGTCACGGGTGCGCAGGCGGCATTCCACCTCGTAGGGTATCGGCCGCAACCTATCCAGCCCTTCCGAAGAAATGCGGGCGAAGTCGTCGGGATGGAGCGCCTGGAGCCAGCCGCACCCCAGGGCGCCATGCACCGGCATCCCGGTATACTCGCTAAACCGCCTGTTCGTATAATCGCAATACCCGTTCCGTCGAGTAGTGAAGATGATGTCCGGCACTATCTCGGCCATCAGGCGAAACTGCGTCTCGCTCTGCTCCAGACTGCTCTCCAGATTCCGGCGAGCGGTCACATCGTGGACAGATGTGAGGCAGCAGTTACGGTGATAACAACTTTCCAGATAACACTGCAATTTCCTGCCCGAGCCGATTCTCAATCCGAGTTCCACAGACTGTGGCCGTCTGGTGTGAAAAACACCTCTCAGGTGAGCCAGAAACAACTGCTGATCCTCAGAGAGGACCAGATCCCTGAAGGGCCGGCCCAGGATGGAAGGTCTAGGCAGCCCGAGGAGTCTCACCAGAGAAAGGTTTACCTGAAGGATGACGCCCTGGTCGTCCAGGCTTACGAGGCCGGTGGGTGCTTCTTCGTAGAGCTCCCGGTAGGTATCGCGAAGATCTTCGAGCTGCTGCTTTCTCCTTCTCAGTTCCTCATTCTTTGCTTCCAATTCGACCTTTTGGATAATGGTTTTGTGAAGAAGTGTTCGAAAACCTTCCTTGGAGAGGTC
>JBKHJD010000195.1:0-4646 GCA_046538315.1 Syntrophobacteria bacterium | reverse complement strand
GAACAATTCCTGCGGCATGCACATGGTACGCTGCAAGGGCGAACATCCCTGGAGGGCAACAGTGGTCTAACCGCAAAAAACTACGTGAATTATGCCACCGCACCACAAGAATTTCAAGGCCAAAAAAACCTTGGCGTGAGATCGGCAAAACATTTAGAATCTGGCTGTTCCTCCCGAGGCACTCTGATCAGAAAGGAGTTCAGCCAATGAAAGATATCCCTCCGGTTGTTCAGCGTCTCAAGAAACTTGCCCAGGCATATCGTGATACCCACCTGGAATTGCAAAAACAGCACCGGGAAATGACCTCTGTGGACAATTTTTTGGCCCAGCTCAGGCAAAGAGACGCAAATCTTCTGGACCGCTTCCGCCAGATACAGCAGCAATTGCTAGCCTGCCTGGAGGAGGAAAAGCTGGAAAAGATGCTCGATCTTTCCAGAGTATTCGACGAGATGAGAGTTATCAATCTCTTCACCATCCAGACACTCAGAGAGGCAGGCAGCCGGTCTGATCCTCAAGCAGGGCAGGAAGAGAAGGCCTCCAGCTTGCAGGAGGCGGCAGAAAGGAAGGACCAAGAACCCGAAACGGGCCGGGAGTCAGGGAAGAACTCACAGGAAGGCTAGCAGGAAGACACCACAGCCTCTCAATGCTATGCCCTTTGCCCTCTCCACTGCTACTCCTTGAGGAGCAGAAAGTAGAGAGTTCCGTAGTGCTTGAGATGTCCGGCCGCAATGCGACTGAGGGGACCGTTGCCCCAGAACAGGTCTGCCCGCCCCGGACCGCGAATGGCACCTCCGGAATCCTGGTTCAAGACATAGCGCCCGAAGCTCTTCCAACCCATAATCACCCCGTCCCGGGCAAAAATCGGTTTTTTACACTCAATGAATGCCAGTGCCCCCCTGGGAAAGAGCCCGGCGTCAGTGGCGATGGATCGACCGGCGGTAATCGGCACACAAATGCTCCCGAATGGTCCCTCGGTGGTGGTGCGAAAAAATACATAGCTTGGATTATGGTTGAAGATTTCATCCATTTCCTCTGGATGCCTTCTCAGATAGCAGCGGATGGCCTGCATTGACATCACCTGTTTGGGGAGCAACTCTTTTTCGATAAGCAGTCTGCCAATACTACGGTACGGCCGCCCATTGCTTGCGGCGTACCTGAGTCGCACGTATTCACCGTTCAAAAGACGAACGCGGCCCGAGCCTTGAATTTCGAGGAAAAACTTTGCGACCGGATCTGCCACCCAGACCAGTTCCAGACCTCTTCCTGCCAGCACACCGCCGGAATCGATCTCCTTGCGGCTGTAATAGGGAATCACCCTGCCGAACTCACAACGGCCAACCAGCCGCATCCCCTGAAATTCCGGCCGGAATCGGCCCAGCTCGATGTGTACCAGATCGTCCGGGACTCCATATATGGGAAATCGATAGTACTCATCAGGGGTCAAGCTTCCCTGAAGAGTGGGCTCATAGTACCCGGTGAAAAGCACCCTGCCCTCGCCGTCCGTACCTGCTGAACGGTACATGATGAACTTCTGCCTGACGCGCTTTGCAAGTTCCTCCCAGGATCTACTCTCAGCAAGCAACGAGAGGAAAACCTCCAGAGAGCGTTTTGCTCGCAACAACGGCACTCGCTCACGGCCGAATGCCAGGTGTGTCTCTTCGGGGAGCGCTTCGTAATAGCGCAGGCTGTTGCGAATCGCCTCTTCCAGTGAACTTCGATTCAGATCATCCTTTTCCAACGGCACGAGGCGGGAAGAGATCTCTTCCATAGCCTCCTGTGGACGGCTCACGCAGGGGGGTTTTACCCGGGGCGCACACCCGGCAGCCAGTACAAACACCAGGGACAAAAAAAGCGCCCATCTCACTATGGCGCGACAGCTCATGGCCTCACCCCGGGCGGTCAAGGGGATTGCATAGCGCAAAGCAGAAGATCCGAACCCTTTATTCCCTTGGTTCTACAAAGTTCACCCGCCCCCTGCGCTGAAGCGACCGGGAAAAACCGGACGTTGAGCGCATGGACGACCTGCTCTGTCCGAATACCTGCCCCCGGATCTTGCTCATTGCTCGGTTTCATCTCCTGGCCGAGCTGCTTCGCCGACCAAAAAGCAGGAGCGACCAAATGAGGAATTCTCCAATCAACCCCGGCCAGTACATCCGAACATTCACATACTCTGGCCATCAGACCATGACCGGTTTGCCGAATCCTACGTTCCCATATCCCAGGAGGTCAAATACTCTTCCTGTTCAGGGAGCAGTTCATCAATTTCTATCTTCATAGCGGCAAGCTTGAGGCTGGCAATCTCCCGATCGATCTCTTCAGGCACTCCATAGACCTTTTTCTCCAGAGCAGGGCCGTTTTTCGCCACGTACGCGGCGGACAGTGCCTGGTTGGCAAAGCTCATATCCATGACGCTTGACGGGTGTCCCTCGGCAGCCGCCAGGTTAATCAAACGCCCCTCACCCAGGACGTTTATGCGTCGGCCGTCGGACAGACGATATTCTTCCACATTTTCACGAACGTGCCGTCTTTCAACCGCCATCTGGCCCAGAGTCTCCAGATCGATCTCAACGTTGAAATGCCCCGAGTTGCAAATGATCGCTCCATCCTTCATGACCTCATAATGTTCGCGGCGGATAACCTTGATGTCTCCGGTCACAGTGCAGAGAAAATCTCCCACTTTAGCTGCCTGCAGCATGGGCAGCACCTGGTACCCATCCATTACCGCCTCGAGGGCACGCAGTGGATCAACCTCGGTTATGATTACCTTGGCTCCCATACCCTGGGCCCGCATGGCCACACCGCGGCCGCACCAGCCGTAGCCGGAAACCACAAAAGTGGAACCGGCCATCAACCGGTTGGTGGCCCGGATGATGCCGTCCACCGTACTCTGACCTGTGCCGTAGCGATTGTCGAAGAGGTGTTTGGTGTTGGCATCGTTCACCGAAATAATCGGGTAGCCCAGAACACCCTTGGCAGCCATACTCCTCAGACGAATCACGCCTGTGGTGGTTTCTTCGGTCCCGGCAATGATGTTTTCCAGAAGCTCCCGGCGTTCTGAGTGAATGGTACTGACCAGATCGGCCCCATCATCCATGGTAATCTGGGGCTCGATCGCCAGGGCCTGATGAATGTGGCGATAGTAGGTCTCCCGGTCCTCACCCTTGATACAGAATACCGGAATCCCTTCATTGGCTACCAGATACGCGGCCACATCATCCTGGGTGCTCAGCGGGTTTGAGGCGCAAAGGTGCACCTTTGCCCCGCCTGCCTTGAGAGTCTGTACCAGCCGGCCGGTCTCGGTGGTCACGTGCAAACAGGCCGCAATTCGCACTCCATCCAGAGGCTTGTCGCTGCTAAAGCGATCCCTTATGGTATTGAGCACCGGCATGCTCTGTGCCGCCCACTCGATACGGTTTCCACCCATTTCCGCAAGAGAAATATCCTTGATATCGTATTCCATGGATAACCTGTCCTCCTTTCAGCTCGCAGTGCAATATCCTGGTTGGTTAGGTGGTAGCCTGGCAGGATTGCAGCGCCGCATTGTGTCCTGCCCCCGGGCCAGCGTAACCGTAGCCCTGCCGGGTGTCAAGCACTACAGTCCCGCTTTCTCTCTCAACTCATCGGCCATATCCGTACGCTCCCAGGTAAAATCGGGATCATTACGGCCAAAGTGCCCGTAGCAGGAGGTCTTTTTATAGATGGGCCGAAGCAGTTTGAGTTGCCTGATCATATCAACCGGCTTGAAGCTGAAGGAATCTCTCACAATCTCGGCAATACGATCAGGAGGGATCTTGCTGGTGCCGTAGGTATCGATCATCAGGCTCACCGGTTCCGCCACTCCGATGCAGTAGGCCACCTGCACCTCACAGCGGTCTGCCAGCCCGGCAGCAACAATGTTCTTGGCCACGTAGCGGGCCATGTAGGAGCCGCTGCGATCCACCTTGGAGGGATCCTTTCCGGAAAAACAGCCGCCACCGTGGCTTCCCTGACCCCCGTAGGTGTCCACGATGATTTTTCGCCCCGTCAGGCCGCAGTCGCCCATGGGGCCTCCAACCACAAAACGGCCCGTTGCGTTGATGAAATACTTGGTCCTGTCATCGAGCATCTCCGCTGGAATGACATTGTGGATGACCTCCTCGATGATTCCCTCACGCAGGGTGTCGTACTTTACCTTGGGCACGTGCTGGGCCGCCACCACCACAGCATGGACCCGTTTGGGCATGTGACCTTCGTACTCGACGGTCACCTGGGCCTTGCCGTCCGGACGCAGAAAGTCCAGTATTCCTGACTTTCGCGCCTCGGCAAGCCGTCGCATGACCCTGTGGGCATAATAGATGGGCATGGGCATGAGCACCGGGGTCTCCGTGCAGGCGAAGCCGAACATGAGGCCCTGGTCTCCGGCTCCCTGTTCTTCAAACAACCCCTCACCTGCAGTCACGCCCTGGGAGATGTCCGGAGACTGTTTGCCGATGGAGGTGATCACCGCGCAGGTTTCATGGTCAAAGCCCATGGACGAGTCATTATAGCCGATGTCGCGAATGGTATCCCGGACGATCTGGGGCATATCCACCCAGCAGTCTGTGGTTATCTCCCCGGCGATCATGGCCAACCCGGTGGTTACCAGGGCCTCGCAGGCAACTCGACAC
>JBKHJD010000194.1:0-4651 GCA_046538315.1 Syntrophobacteria bacterium | reverse complement strand
GTCGGAGGCCTTCGGCCAGAGCCTTGGAGTCCTGCAAGGCCACCAGCAAACCGCGAAGCACTCTATCTCCATAATGCTGGTAGCGGCCGCTGAGTGGCAGCAAACAGCCCACAGCGGTCATATCCACAGCGAGCAGCTGCTGAGCCTTTTCAGCCATAGCCTTCCATGTTTCGGCCAGCGGCGCCGCTGGCTGCTTCTCCATGAGGGTTTGCAGCCGCTTCTGGGCCATGGCCGGCTGTCCGCTTTGCATCTCGATCTCAGCCAGACGGGTTTGCAACTGGAGATTTGGAAAGTCCTCTGGATACTGGGAGAGCAGGGAAAGCAAGACCTCCCGGTCAAGGTTGTCCACTGCAGTGTTCACCTTTTCCGCCAGCAAAGAGCGCTTCTCCTCTTCAGCCAGTTCATGCGCCGTGCCGTACCAGCGAACAGCTTCAGCGTATCGCCCGAGTCCCCTCTGGGCATCACCGACAATCTCCGCTGCCTCGGCCCGTTGGGTTTTCTCGGGCAAATGGCCTACCAGTGATCTCCCTGCTTCCACCGCATCGTTGAACCGTTCGAGTTTCAGGTAACAGCGAAGCAACCACAGACGGGCCGCATCACTCTCGGAGCTGAGCGGGAAGCGTTGGACTGCGTCTTGAAACCTGGCGGCGGCATCAGCGTACCGTTTCAGACCGAACTCGATTTCCCCCAGGCGCACCAGCGCCCTGGGTGCCTCGGGACTCTGGGGAAAGCTGGTAAGCACCTCGCGATAGCGCTGGCTCGCCTGCTCCAGCTCGCCTTCCTCCAATGCCTCTTCAGCCCTTGAAAACAGCTGGGCTGCTGCCTCCGGTGGTACCTTTGGGGTAACTTCTCTTTTGGCCGGCAGCAGGGCACAGCCCGCCAGGAGCAACGGTACCATGTAGAGACCAATCTGCCCAGCGATCTGTCTGGCTCTTCTCATTGCCTCTTCGCCTCTCATTTTCGTTTCGCGGCAGCCGCAATCCGCATGCCAGGCTCTGGCAGCCCCGCGAAGGCAAATAAAAAAGGGTGCTCGGGCCTTCTTCTATAGTGTCCTTCTTTTTAGCACCCTTCTGCGGTCTTAAGCAACCCTGGAGTATCGATTACTTCTTGCCCTCGTTGACCTCCTCAAACTCGGCCTCAACCACCTCTTCTTCGTCGCCCCCTGCTCCTCCGGAGGCAGCTTCACCCTGCTGTTGCTGACCCCCTTCAGCTGCACCCGCCTCCGAGGCTTGCTTGTACATGGTCTCTGCCAGGGTGTGGGAGGCCTGCATCAATTCATCCGAGGCCTTTTTGATGGCTTGTGTATCGGTGCCCTCCATGGCCGTTCTCAGCCGTTGGATGTGATCCTCGACGTTTTGTTTGGTGGCGGCATCGATCTTGTCTCCCATCTCTCTCAGGGTCTTTTCAGTGTGGTAGATAAGAGAGTCGGCATTGTTCCTCGCCTCCACCAGTTCTCTCTTCTTTTTGTCCTCCCCGGCGTGCGTCTCCGCTTCCTTCACGGCCTGCTCGATCTCTTCTTCGCTCAAGCCACTGGAGGCGGTGATGCGGATGGACTGCTCTTTTCCGGTTCCGAGATCCTTGGCCGAGACATTGACAATGCCGTTGGCATCGATGTCGAAAGTTACCTCAATCTGCGGAACTCCGCGCGGTGCCGGAGGGATACCCACCAGCTCGAAACGGCCCAGGGTTTTGTTGTCGCCTGCCATCTCTCGCTCGCCCTGGTACACCTTGACGGTTACCGCCGGCTGGTTATCGGCGGCTGTCGAAAAAATCTGGCTCTTGCGGGTGGGAATGGTGGTATTCTTCTCGATCAGCTTGGTCATTACCCCACCGAGAGTCTCAATACCCAGTGACAGTGGAGTCACATCCAGCAGCAGCACATCCTTCACATCTCCCTTGAGTACTCCGGCCTGAATTGCAGCCCCAACTGCAACCACTTCATCGGGATTGACTCCCTTGTGAGGCTCTCTGCCGAAGAACTCTTTGACTTTCTGCTGCACCAGAGGCATCCGCGTCATACCACCCACCAGGATAACCTCATTTATGTCCGAGGCTGACAGGCCTGCATCTTTGAGTGCGGTATGAACCGGCGGAAGCAGTTTATCAACCAGATCTCCCACCAGATGCTCCAGTTTGGCTCGGCTGAGCTTTATGTTCAGATGCTTGGGGCCGCTCGCGTCGGCGGTAACAAAGGGCAGGTTGATATCCGTTTCCATGGAAGAGGAAAGCTCCATTTTCGCCTTCTCCGCAGCCTCTTTCAGGCGCTGTAATGCCATCTTGTCCCGGCGCAGGTCGATACCCTGGTCTTTGCGAAATTCATCCGCCAGCCAATCGATAACTCGCTGGTCGAAATCCTCGCCGCCGAGGTGGGTGTCGCCATTTGTGGCCTTGACCTCGAAGACGCCTTCGCCGATCTCGAGAATGGAGATGTCGTAGGTCCCACCGCCAAGATCGAAGACGGCGATCTTCTCATCTTTCTTCTTGTCAAGGCCGTAAGCAAGAGATGCCGCCGTTGGTTCATTGATGATCCGCTGGACGTTCAATCCGGCGATACGTCCGGCATCTTTGGTAGCCTGACGCTGATTGTCGTTAAAATAAGCAGGGACGGTGATTACTGCGTCTGTGACTTTCTCGCCCAGGTAATCCTCAGCCGTCTGTTTCATTTTCTGAAGCACCATGGCTGAAATTTCGGAGGGACTGTATTGCTTGCCCCGAATTTCAACGTGGGCGTCACCGTTTTGCGCCTTGACGATCTTGAACGGACAGATAGTCACGTCATGCTGGATCTCGGCCGAGTCGAACTTCCTGCCGATGAGACGTTTCACCGCATAGACGGTATTTTCAGGGTTGGTAATGGCCTGCCGTTTCGCCACCTGGCCAAGGAGTCGTTCACCGCTCTCGGTGAAGGCGACGATGGACGGGGTTGTGCGGCTGCCTTCTGGATTGGTAATAACCTTGGCCTCTTTTCCTTCCATCACAGCGACCACTGAGTTTGTAGTACCCAGATCAATGCCGATGATTTTTGACATACTTTCCTCCTCTACCTTCTACCAGCACCCGGGGTCATTTCAAGCCGGGGAAGCTTATGCCGGGTTGACCTTGATTTTCTGGTTAGTGGCAGCTTCTTTTCCTTCATTAACCTGTTTTTCCTCTTGATCTCGACTCCCGCTGGGCGCTGTGCTTACCACTACCATTGCTGGCCGCAGCAATCGATCCTTCAGCATGTAGCCTTTTTGGAGCTCCCGTACCACCACATTCGCTTGTTGTTCCGTGGTCTCCTCCTGCGCTACAGCCTCGTGTAACTTCGGATCAAATTCCTTGCCTGCCGCCTCCACCGGTGTGCAACCAAATCTGGCAAGAGTGTCCATAAAGCCCCTTAAGGTCATGTTCAGCCCTTCCACCAGGCTTTTTTCATCTGAGACGCCCTGTGAATGATCAAGAGCCCGCTCCAGATTATCGATAACAGGCAGCAGGTCACGGATAAATGATTCATTGGCATAGCGGGTCTGTTCTTGTTTTTCGCGTTCGAGCCGTTTCTTGAAATTCTCTGCATCTGCGGCTACCCGCAACACCCGTTCCTGAGCTTCGCTGAGTTTTGTCTCAAGCTCTCTGTACTGTGCAAGGAGAGAATCACGGTCAGCTGTTTCCGGATCGAACGGCTGCTCTTTGTCTTCAGCCTCGTCTGATGCGGTCTGCTCCTCTTCGGGAGCGGCTTCCTGCTGCCCAGCATTTAGCTCTAACTGTTCCTCCTCTTCCTCGCGTTTGGCCTCGCGCTGCTCCTTCGGGTCCACCCGCATTCCTCCTTTGCTCTGCCGTCTTTTCATTACTGCTGATTTTTACTCGGTCATATCCGGCTTTCCTTCTACCAGTACCCCTGCACCGGGCAATTTGATTCAAAATAAGCATGGAGCTTTTTGATTGCAACCCCCGTCAGGTCAAATAAATGAACCCTGTGCGGCAGCAACAGGGTTACACTCTGGATCCTGGAATTTGTCTGGCTTCTAGCTAGTATCCTTGCTCCAGCATTTTGCCCAGCAGCTTGGCGGTATAGTCTACCAGCGGGATAATCCGTGAGTAGTCCATCCGGGTCGGTCCGATCACGCCCAGGGTACCCAGCAGTTCCTCACCGCTGGTATACGGCGAGGTGATGAAGCTCATACCTTGCATATCCTGGAGTTCGCTCTCGGAGCCGATGAAAATACTCACTCCCTCGGCTGCAACGCTTTTGTCCAGCAGGCTGATGATCTTGCTTTTCTCCTCGAAGGCAGAGAAAATCCGCCTCATCTGCTCCACGTGGGCAAACTCGGGATTATCCAGAAGATTGCTTCGGCCCTCGATGTAGAGTTCGCTTTCGACCACATTTTTCTGCAAGGCCTGCTGGCTCAGCTCCAGCGCTTTTGCAAGCAGCTTGTCGAAGAGCACTTTTTCCTTTTTCATCTCCTCCAGCAGACGGACCTTCACCTGGTGCAGGGTAAGATTCTGGAGCATTTCATTGTGATACCGGCTGTAGTTGTCCAGCTCCTCCTGTGAAATCTCATCTTCTATCTCGAAGACGGTGTGGTGGACAATTCCTGCCTGGGAAACCAGGATGGCCATGACAATGTTGGAGCGGAGTCGAACAAACTCGATCCGCCTGAACACAGTATTGGAA
>JBKHJD010000193.1:0-4664 GCA_046538315.1 Syntrophobacteria bacterium | reverse complement strand
GCCTTGATGAATCGAAAACTGAGCCGCAAGCCTGAAACGCTCTATCTGATGACCGGAGCGCGCTGGATCTACATCTCCTCCAGGATAATCAAGGAGGTCGTGCAGGCCGGAGGATGCGTGACCGGCCTGGTCCCGGAGGCGGTGGAGGCCAAGCTCAAAGAAAAGTATCCCGACAATCAGGTCCAGTAGATTCCACCACGGTCATCTTCGGACGAAAAACGCAGCCCTTCAATCATCCAACCCAACCGCCTGGACGGGATTTTTGGGACAACCTGCAAAGGCGGCCTCACTTCGATGCCTATCTCCTGCCGCGATACCACTGCCACGTCATCTCCAGCCCTTGCTGGAAGCTATGGCGCGGCTCAAAGCCCAATTTCTGCCGTGCCCGGGAGATGTCGGCCACCGACTCCCGAAGGTCACCCGGTCGCTCCGCTTCCCTGTCAGGCTTCCTTGTCGTACCGGTAATGCGTGCAATTGCCTGCCACAACCGATTGATGGTAACGTAGGTGCCCGTGCCCACATTGATCACCAATCCCGCGATCCCTTCTCGCTGGGCCGCCAGCATATTTGCCTCCACCACATCAGCAACATATACGAAGTCACGATACTGGTCTCCGTCACCGTAAACGGTGGGGCTCTCATCCCTGGCGGCCCTGTCCATAAAAATCGATATTACTCCGGAGTAGGGCGAGGTCGAATCTTGTCTGGGACCGTATACATTGAAGTAGCGGAGACAGACCGTCTCAAGGCCGTATAGATCGCAATAAAGCCGGGCATTGATTTCGCCCTGGAGTTTACTGGCAGCGTAAGGGCTTAGAGGTCTGGTTGGCATGTCCTCATCCTTGGGAAGCCGGGGCAAATTACCGTACACGGCACAGGAACTGGCAAGCACCACTCTCTTCACCCCGGCGCGGCGGCTGGCCTCAAGAACCTGGAGTGTTCCCAAATCATTTATTTGCGCGGTCTCCAGAGGATCTGCCACGGATCTCGGCACGGAGACCATAGCTGCCTGGTGGAAAACAACATGCACGCCTGCTACAGCCTCCATCAGTTTGTCCGAATTTCGTATATCTCCCTCAAGGAAGTCCAGTTCCGGGACAAATGGGTCCAGATTCCATAGATTCCATAAGCGACCGGTACTGAGATTGTCCAGGATGCGAACTCGAACGCCCTCCCGGATCAGGCGCTCCGCCAGGTTGGAACCGATGAATCCTGCTCCACCGGTAATAAGGCATGCTTGCAATCTCTATCCCCCCCCAATCAGGAACGATTCATTGGCACCGTGAAAAGACTGCACGCCGTGTGCCACTCTTCGGTTTATCTCTATCAAAGGAAAAGTCAGTTGTCCGTTGTCAGTGGTCCGTTGCATTACTATTTCATAGGGTCAACTCAGAGATCAGCTGGCTGGAGCTTTTGTCAGTGATGTAGCTCAACCGCCCCTTCTTTTCCCGCCTTGACAACGGACTACGGACAACACGCAACGGACAGCACTTCACAGTCTTGCCTTCCTTTTCCAGACAAAATAATCCGCCAGGATCTGGGCATGGTCAAATGCCAACTGGGAAGGCAGGTCTTCTTCAGTGAACAATGCCAGTTCCCTGGCATCGTCGGCAGCCTTTGGTTGCCCGGAGGCCCTCGCAACAAAAACCACGGAAATGGTGTGGTGTCTCGGATCGCGGCCGGGCGCAGAGTAAGCACCCAACTGTCCTATAAGCTCCACATCCAGTGAGGTCTCTTCACGGGCTTCCCGCCGGGCCGCCTCCTCAAGGGACTCGCCGTAATCCACAAACCCGCCCGGCAGTGCCCAGCCGTAGGGAGGCCTGGCCCGTTGAATCAGGATAAGTCCTTCCTGCTGAACTTCTATAATTATGTCCACGGTCGGAAAAGGATTTCGATATGCGTAGACCACTCCGCCGCAGTGTGGACAGGTGAGTGCTTTCTTCATTGTGACCTCCTCCAGGTATCCAAATCCAAATGATTCCCCACAGCTAGCGGTTGCGCAGCAAACCGTGTTCAAGGAGCAGCACCAGCACGATGCCGAGGACCAGGCCGTTATTGGCAATGATGCTCACCGCCGTTGGCAGGCTTGAAAAAAAGGAGGGCGGTAACGCTGCAACCAGAGTTCCTATAAACACAGGCAGCCCCACCACCAGGTAGTCCCGGCCCGTCAGGGCCCGGCCCCCGGCGGTAATGACTGCAATTCCCGCCCCCACCTGCGAGCCCAGCGCCACACACAGGGCAGCACCTATTACTGGAGAGGGCACCGCTGCCAGCAACCCACTCAGCCGTGGCACGAAGGCGGTAATAAACAGGATTGCACCGCACATAGCCTGAGCATACCTGCTGGCCACTCTGGTAACCAGGATCACACCGGGACTACCGGAGTAGCTGACCGTGCCCACTACGCCGAGAGCCGCAGCGGTCATCCCCGCAAGAGCGGTGGTGCTGATGCCCCGGTCAACTCGCTCTTCCATTTGGTCCTTGCCCACCACCTCACCCACGCCATGGATACTGCCCACCGCATTGACAACCACCGCCAGGTAGGCAAAGATACTCGCTATGATTGCCGCTACGTGAAAACGTGGCATGCCTGTCCAGAGGTTGCCCGGCAGCGAAAACCAGCAGGTATCTGTTACCGGCCCCAAGTCTATCCGACCCCATAGCCAGAAAATCACCGTACCAATGCCGATACCGAGGATCATGCCAATGGTCTGCCAGAAACCTTTGAGCCAGTGGGACAAAACGGCGGTGAGTAGAATGAGTCCCACGACCACACCAAAGACTGCCCCCTCACCCTGGGGGTTTGCCGAAGTTGCTCCAATAAGGTGCGGCAACAGGTGGGGTATGAGGGTGAAGGCGATGAGCATGAGAATGACCCCCACCACATTGGGGGTAAAATAGGGGGTGATATTTCCCATCCAGCGCGAACGGGCAACAGTAAAAACAAGCAGGGCACCGCAAAGGAAGCCGCCCTGGATAACTGCCAGGCCGTAAGGCGCCAGAGTAACAAAGGTGAGCAATAAAGCGGTTGCCGGCCCCTCTTGCAGAGGATATCGGTGACCTGCCAGTGTTTGCCAGAGGGTAAAGCCGCCGGAGAGCAGGAGGATTTTCTGAAAAAACGAAACCTGCTGCGCTGCCGACAGATTGAGGGCGCTGGCGGCAATGGAGGCCACAACCACCAGAGCAGGGAACGTGGTCAGTGCCCACTGCACTCCGTAGACAAGGTTGCGCCACAGAGGCGGCCGCTCATTCAGACTGTATAGGAACTGCGGCTCATTCATGAAATGAACGTATCGCGTGGGAAGGTAGCGTCAGCAGACTGGAGGCAGGTCCGCGGCAGTATCCCGTGAGCCGGACCACCCGGAGGCTCTCAGTGTTGAATCTCGAACAATCGACTGATGGAATCTTCGTTGTGGATACTCTCAATGGCTCTGGCAAACAGCTGTGCCGAGGAGAGCACCTCGAGACAGGCAAGTTGCTCTGTCTCCCGCCGCTCTGGGAGGGTATCGGTCACCACCACCGACTCGAGACAACTCTGCCCCAGACGCTCCAGAGCGGGGCCAGAGAGAACGGCATGGGTGCAACATGCATGTGCCCGTTTGGCACCATGGGAGATAAGGGCACGGGCCGCTTCCACCAGAGTACCGGCGGTATCCACCATGTCGTCAAGGATCACAGCCGTCTTATCTTTCACATCGCCGATGACGTGCATGGCCTCCGCCTGGTTGGCTTCCTCCCGACGCTTGTCGATGAGGGCCAGTCCGGCCATGAGTATACTTGCGTAAGCGCGCGCCCGTGGCACACCTCCTGCGTCCGGGGACACCATTACCAGTTGATCGCGAAAATTCTCGCGGATATAAGGCATGAGAATGGGAGAGGCATACAGGTTATCCACGGGGATGTTGAAAAATCCCTGGATCTGATCGGCATGCAAATCCATGGTCAGCACTCTATCGGCTCCCACGGCTGTGATAAGATCGGCCACCAATCGTGCCGTGATAGGTACCCGGGGCTTGTTTTTCCGGTCCTGACGAGCGTATCCGTAGTACGGGATCACCGCGGTAATCCGCCAGGCTGATGCCCTTTTCAAGGCATCAATGATTACGAGAAGTTCCATCAGGTGATCATTGACAGGATGGCCAAGAGACTGAATAACAAAGGTGTCCATGCCCCGGACACTTTCTCCGACCTCCACCAGGGTCTCGCCATCTTTGAATCTTTCCACTCTGGCGTGGCAGAGGCCGATTTTGAAATAATCACAAACTCTCTGGGCCAACCCGGGATTGCTATTGCCGCTGATAATTCTCAGTCCTGCCGCTGTCATACCCCTCGCCTCTCATCTCCTGAGGAACACCGATTTGCGAGGATAATACACAGGGGGCAAAATAGCAAGAAAAGAACTGCAGGTACCGGCCATTGCCTGTTGTCAGGCATCCTTTCCCGGAACCGGAAAATAAGGTTTATTCAGCCAGGTAACTCAAGTCACCCAAGAACCGGGGGTTTGCTGAGAGAGGTGACGGAAAGACGCAGTCAGGGGAAAACGGGGAGAGACAGTGAGCAGACCCCTGGGAGATCAGGCAAAAAGAAAAGTTCTCTCTATGCCCTATGCTCTAGCGTGAGTTTATTAAGCCACTGCTGGCAGCTAACCCTAACAGACTATAAAT
>JBKHJD010000192.1:0-4682 GCA_046538315.1 Syntrophobacteria bacterium | reverse complement strand
CCGACTATCCTGTCTCCCTTTACCACAAGATAGATGCCGCAGCCGCAACCACAATAAGGGCACACTGTCGGTACGTAATCAATGGCCTGCATGGATCGCTCTTCTTTCCACAGCTTGTGAACTCAGCACTGGTCCCGGCCCCAGATCTTTGATCTCCTGCACGAAATCTCCGACCACCTGGGCGAACTTGGGTCCTTCAGATGCGGATATCCACTCGAGGCGCAGCCTCCTGGGATCGATTCCGGTACATTCCAGCAACTTTTTGGTCATGATGATGCGCCTTCTGGCATAGAGATTACCTTCCAGGTAATGACATTCCCCCGGGTGTCAACCACCCACAAGGACGCCGTCGATACCCCGGGTCAACGCCTCCAGGATGAAGACAGGGTCAATTCTTCCGGTACACATCACCCGGATAACCCGGACATTGGGTGGGTATTGCAACCTGGAGACCCCGGCCAGATCCGCTCCTGCATACGAGCACCAGTTGCACAAAAAAGCCACCAGTCTCGGCTCATACTGCTCTAGCATGTTTAAATCCCTCGTTCGCCGGTTCGGCCAGGCCACAAACTTGGGCCCTTATCTGCGCCTGGCCGAAGTGATACATATCCACGGCCTTGGAAGGACAGGCCGCAGCACATAAGCCGCACCCCTTGCACGATACCGGTGTATTTTCGGCCTTCATCAGGCCGTTCATTTCCACCAGATGGATGGCACCATACGGACACACCCGTTCACAGATGCCGCAACCGTTGCACCTGTCCTGATCCACAACAGAGACAATGGGCTCCATCTCGATGGCCTCTTTGCTCAGCAGACCGGCCGCACGCGCTGAAGCCGCCTTGGCCTGGGAAACGGCTTCCTCAACAGGCTTGGGATAATGGCAAAGGCCGGCCAGGAAAACGCCGTCAGTAGCGGAATCCACAGGCCGGAGCTTCATGTGGGCCTCCAGGAAAAAACCGTCCTGATCGGTAGAAGCTTTGTAAAGCCTGGCAAGGACATTGTTGTTGTACGGTACAATGGCTGTGGCCAGGATGATCATGTCGGGGTAGATTTCAAGAGACCTTTCCAGGATAGGCTCTGTCACCGTGACCTTGAGCCTTTGGTTTTCTTCTACCACGTTGGGGGGAGCGTCAGGGTCGTAGCGAATGAACAAAACTCCCTTTTCCCGGGCTTCCCTGTAAAGGTGTTCCCGTTTTCCGAAGGCCCTGATGTCTCTATAAAGAATGTACACGTTTATTTCAGGATTGATCTTTTTTAGACTCAGGGCATTTCGGATAGAGTGGCCACAACAGACCTTGCTGCAGTACGGGCGCTCGGGCGTCCTGGAGCCCACACATTGAATGAACACGGCGGTGTCTATGTTCTCAAACCGGCTTTGTCCATGCATGAGCTCTTCATCAAGTTCAAGAGAAAGCAAGACATTGGGATCTTCTCCGTAGAGGTATTCTTTGGGTTCATGAGGTTTTCCGCCTGTGGCGATAATGACCGCGCCGTGGTTCAGGGTTTTCTGGTTACCCTCACGATCCATTACCGTAGAGGTAAAATCTCCCACAACACCCGAGGCCTCCTGGACCGTGCTGTCAAGGTGCAGTTCAATCAAAGGGTGCCCGTTTACCTGGCGAATCAAATCCTCCAGATAAGGCTTCACCGGGGTGCCACTGTGCGTGTTATGAAGCCTGCGGGCCTGCCCGCCCAGTTCAGCCTCCCTCTCAACGAGATGGGTCTTGAAGCCCTGCTCGGCCAGACCCAGAGCGCTGACCATCCCGGCAATACCGCCTCCGATCACCAGCCCGTCATGGTTGACCGGTACGCGCAACTCCGCGAGAGGCTGCACCAACCTGGCCTTGGCCACAGCGCTTCTGACCAGGTCCTTGGCTTTCTCTGTGGCCTTGTCCGGTTCGTTCATGTGCACCCATGAACATTGGTCCCTGATATTCGCCATTTCAAAGACATATTTGTTCAAACCGGCTTCCCGCAGGGTTTCTCTGAACAGCGGCTCATGGGTCCTCGGGGTGCATGAGGCAACCACGACCCGGTTCAGCTCATAGGTGTTAATATAGTCCTTGATCTTTTCCTGGGTATCCTGGGAACAGGTAAACAAATTCGCGTCGGCTACGACCACATCCGGAAGGGATGCTGCATACTCCCTGACCCGCGGGACGTCAACGACGCCCCCGATGTTGATGCCTCAATGGCAGACGAATACTCCGATGCGAGGATGTTGTCCATGAATGTCTTTTTCAACAGGATAATCCTGACCGTAGGGTCTGACCAGAGTGTTTCTGGCCCCGGCCAGGCGTTCCATGGCGAGATCGGCTGCAGCGCTGGCAGAGGTAACCGACTCGGGGATGTCCATCGGGCCCTGGAAGGCGCCGCAAACGTAGATGCCTTCCCTGGAGGAAAGCACAGGACAGAAGGGATGACCTTCGCAGAACCGGTCCCTGGTCAGCTCCAGGCCTAACCTCTCAGCCAGTTCCACGGTTTCAGCGGAGATCTCGAGACCCACCGAAAGCACCACCATGTCAAAGGTCTCTTCCTGGAACTTTCCGTTTTCGGTGACGTAGCGGATGTGCACGTCTTCGCTTCCAGGAACAGAATCCATCGTATGGGGCCGGCAACGAATAAACCGGATCCCATGCCGTGCACTTGCCTCGGTGTAATACTGCTCGAACCCCTTGCCCTGAGTGCGCATGTCCATGAAAAAAATCGCACATTCAAGGTCTGCGTGCGTGTGCTCCTTGGCTATGACGGCCTCCTTGATGGCATACATGCAACAGACCGAAGAACAGTACCCGCGGTCGCCCTCGTGTATGTTCCGGGAACCCACGCACTGCATCCATGCAATTTTTCTCGGCGGCTTCTGGTCTGATGGACGAAGCAGCACCCCCTGGGTCGGTCCGGAGGCTGAAAGTATTCTTTCAAACTCCATCGAGCTCACCACGTTCGGGTGCTTGCCGTAGCCGTACGTCTCGGACTCGGCCGGGTCATAGGGCTGGAAGCCCGTTGCCAGGACAACAGCCCCTACGGAGATCTGGTCGGTTTCAGGCTGTTGCCGGTGCGTTTCCAGCGTCACGGCCTCGGCCTGGCAAGCCGTGACACACTGGAAACACTCGCAGCAATATCCACAGTTCAAACAGCGACCGGCCTCAGCCTCCCCGGCTTTTTCATCGTAGCCCAGGCTCACTTCCTTGAAGCTTTTCTCTCGCTCGCCAACAGGCAGTTCCGGAACCGCGACCCTGGCCTGTTTCGGTGTATCCCGTGGAATCTGGCGGTAGGCCGGTTCTTCGATATTCCTGGATTCCCGGCCCTGGATGAGACTTCGCCCGTCCAGATACCGAATGATCGATTCAGCGGCCTCACGCCCTGCTGCAATGGCTTCGATGGCTATTCCGGGTCCTGTCTGGACATCGCCGCCGGCGAAAACCCCGCGCCTGTTGGTTTCGTAGGTCATGGGGTCCACCTGGATAGTACCCTTGCCATGTACATGGATGCCGCCCGAGGTGGCGCCGGGCCCTTCCATGGCTTCAGCCAGTGCCGGCCTCTGGCCAATCGCCTCGACCACCTGATCAAGGGCAATGTCATATTCGCTTCCCGGAACGGGGACCGGTCTTTTTCGACCAGAGGCGTCAGGCTCGCCGAGGGTCATCCGCAGACACCGCAACCCCACCACCCGGCCCCCCCGGCTCAAAACTTCCACAGGCGCGGTGAGGTATCTCACCTCCACGCCTTCGGCTTCGGCGGCCTCCACCTCGGGTTCCCACGCCGGCATCTCCGCCGCGGTACGCCGGTAGACAATGGTCACCTTCTCGGCTCCGAGCCGAAGAGCAGACCGGGCCACATCGATGGCTACGTTGCCGCCGCCCACAATTGCCACCCTTTGGCCGACAGAGACCGTTCCGGTCAGATTAATCTGTCTGAGCAGGTCTACACCCTGGCAGACGCCTTCGGCTTCTTCGCCGGGAATACCCAGCTTCATTCCTTCATGGGCACCCAAGGCCAGGTAAACGGCGCCGTAGCCCTGTTTAAAAAGCCCATCAATGGTCACCCCGTTTCCCAACCCGGCGTTGGTCTTGATGGCAACGCCAAGATTGGTAATCACCTCGATCTCCCGATCCAGAATACGCCGCGGCAGTCTGTACTCGGGAATCCCGACTCGCAGCATTCCCCCGGGTTCGGGAAGACGCTCGAAGATGGTCGACAAAACCCCCTGTCTGGCAAGATGATAACCAGCGGCCAGCCCCGCCGGACCTGATCCGATAATTGCCACCCGCTCTTTTCTTTGAGGCTGACACTGGAGTTCGATTTCCCTCGGATCAAAGCGATCTGCTGCGAGCCGCTTCAGGTCCCGGATAGCCACGGCTTCGTCGATTTCCGCCCTCCGGCAAACGGTCTCACAGGGGTGAGGGCAAATCCTGCCGATTACCCCCGGCAAGGGAAGAACGTCCATGATGATCTCCAGGGCCTCCCGGTACTGGAGCAGCTGCTGATAGGCTCGGTCCAAGTCGGCATGCTTACCCTTGTACTCCCAGGCGAAGTAGCCCTTCTTCCACACGTCCGCCCAGCCCTGGCCCCCTCGCTGCTTGGTAGCCCCCGCTTCGAAGGTGAAACGTCGTCCTTCGGGGTCTGCCTCGGCCGGAGTGGGGTGCCCCAGCATCCGGCAGAGGTCGATGAAGTGCTCC
>JBKHJD010000191.1:0-4703 GCA_046538315.1 Syntrophobacteria bacterium | reverse complement strand
GGAAAACATCCTCGCCCACATCCAGATCCCCGCCACCGTGGAGGCCGCCTGGGAGGGCAACCAGATTATCCTGAACATCTCCAGCAACGGCTCCGGCCTCATCATCGGCAAACGGGGCCAGACGCTTCACTCGTTGCAGTATATTGTCAACAAAATGTACAACAAACAGGCGTCCAGGAAGATTCAGATCGTCGTGGATTCAGAAAACTACCGCGAGAGGCGACGTAAGGCACTCACTGAAGTGGCCTTGCGGCTCGGCAGTCGCGCCAAAAAATCTGGAAAGCCCACCACCAGCAGCCCTCTGAGCGCCTATGACCGGCGTATCATTCATCTGGCCCTCAAGGACGACCGCCAGCTGCGTACCAAGAGCAAAGGTGAGGGCGCGTTCCGCAAGGTAGTCGTCTTCCCTTTGAAAAAAGAGCGTGACCTGGAAAAGGAGGTCTTTGCGCCGCACTCCTCGGCCGAATCCGCATCTGAACCCGGTGGCTCGGGAGGGCCATGAAAGCCGCTTGCTCCTTCGAGGATACCATTGCCGCCATTGCCACTCCTGTGGGAGCAGGAGGTATCGGCATCATCAAGGTGAGCGGCCCTCGGGCATGGACCATCGGCCGTCAACTAACCCGTGCATCCTGTTCCCTGCGGACCATTCAGTCCCACCGACTCTATCATGGCCACATCGTTGACCCGGAGGCGGGCAAGCCCGTCGATGAGGTGCTCATCAGCTTCATGCGCGCTCCCACCACCTATACCCGGGAAGATGTAATCGAGATCAATTGCCACAGTGGCCTCTCAGTACTGGAGCATATTCTTGAACTGGTGATCCGTGCAGGTGCCCGCCTGGCTGAGCCCGGCGAGTTCACCCGGCGGGCGTTCATCAACGGTCGCATCGATCTGACCCAGGCCGAGGCGGTACTCGAGCTCATCAATTCCAGGACCAGGCGGAGCCTCGAGCTTGCCAGCGAGCACCTCAGAGGCGGATTTCACCACGCCGTAGCAGATGTGCGCGCTCACCTTCTCGATGCGCTGGCAACGGTGGAGGCTGCAATTGACTTTCCGGAAGATGATCTGGAAGTTGGGCCGGGAAAAGAGCTGGCCGGGCGTCTCCGGGGTCAGGTGGAGGACCCTGTGGCGCGATTGCTGGAGCACTACGAGGATGGTCGCATACTGAGAGAGGGTCTTTCCGTAATTATTGCCGGCAGGCCCAATGTGGGAAAATCCAGTCTGCTCAACAGGCTCCTGGATTCCAACCGTGCCCTGGTTACTCCTGTCCCCGGCACCACCCGCGACGTTATCGAAGAAAGCCTCAGCCTCAGGGGGATTCCTCTCCGCCTGGTGGATACAGCCGGCCTGAGCCAGGCTGACAATCTGGTGGAGCAGCTCGGTATGGAGCTCACCAGAGAGCGCCTGGCAGCAGCTGACCTGGTCTTCCTTGTTGTGGACCGGAGCGCCCCTCTGACCACGGAGGACCTGCAGATCTACCGGGAAATCCGGAGTAAACCGCGGCTTGTGGTTCTCAACAAGGTAGATCTGGATCCTCATCCCGATTTTGCTGCCGTTGGAAAGCACTTTCCCGCTGAAAGGCTGCTGGAGATCTCCGCGCTCTATGGCCACGGCATGCAAGAGCTCAAGGACGCGGTCCATGATACGGTCCTTGGGCACCGTCTGGAAACGGAGACCCCGGTGGCCCCTAACCTGCGGCACAAGATCTGCCTGGAACAAACTCTGGCCGCAGTGCAGAGGGCTACGGAAATACTCGACGCTCAGGGCCCGGCAGAATTCATAGCCCTGGAGCTCCAGGATGCCCTTTCTCGTCTGGGAGAGATCATCGGTGTAACCACCAGCGAAGACGTTTTGGACCAGATCTTCAGCAAATTCTGTATCGGGAAGTGATTCAGAGGCAGTAAAAAATTCTTAGTAATCAAGGGGTTTTGCATGAGCAGAGCCCCTTTTCTTATGCCTTGCAAAGTGGCCAAAATGGCCATTTTTATCCTATTTTTGACAACTCTATGGCAAAAAAATGGCAGAAATTTTTGCCTCGAAACGTAAGCGTCTGAACAGAGAACCGGAAAGCTGATCAGCTCGAAAGCGACGACGCCATCTATAAAACTGCTGGAGGTTGATTTGTTCTTCGCGACAGAAAGCGGTTGCACTCAGGGTGCTTGCGGCCTGCTGTGCCACAAGCCGGCGCCGGTAGACCATGCGCCTCCTTCTCTTTGGCACAGTTTCCCTCCCGGTTGCGAACATCAATCGGATTCCAAAAACCTACACACCGACAAGGGAAACCATACCACTACCATTGAACACTGCAACATGGGTTGCCTAGACGCTTACGTTAGTATTATGCTTTTTGCGGTGCCGCGCCAGATGGGCACGCACGTTGGTTACCTTCCATAAAATAGCGGGATGCCGGGCAACACGATGCGCTGATTTTTCATCTCCTTCAAACAAAAGTTCTGGCCGAAGTTCGCCGCGTTCAATGGAAGCTATGTAGTCTGCTTCATTGGGTCTCAGCGTTAGGAAATCGCTAACCACTGCCCATGCGTCCTTGATCAGGTCTTCGGCTCGTGGCGGCGCATGCACAGCCAACAGGGGGGCAAGTTGCTCCAACACCGCACGATCGCAAAGACCCTCAAGCCGTTTTTGAGTATACGTTGGCAAAGGGTGACCGAGGACAGCAGACAAAGCGATGAACCAGGGCCTGAATGATGGACGGTAGATGACATCTTTCGCTGCTTCAGGCAGGTTGGCCAGGTCCCAGACGTCCCGGGCCGCACCGCGATCGAGCATGGCCAGCATTTTCCCCACCACAATCTCCTGAACACTAACAATCCGCACTTGGGGCCGGTCCAGTTCCCCAGGCTGCCACAGTTCACCATGCTCTGTTCCGGCAATTGGCACGCGAAAAAGGAAATTTAGATCAAGCTCAATGCGATCTTCAGGACCCAGGAGAGAGCGGTAGATGAGGTATATTTTGCGGCCGGCAAAGGCGTCTGCCGATTGTTGAACCCGGTACCCCTTGCGCTTCGCAAGTTCAGTGACTGCCTGCTCCACTCGGGGGCGCTCTTCCAGCATTTTTTCCCGATCGCCATGACCCGTATAGTTGAAATCCAGGTCAATGGACAGCCGTTTCGGAGCACCGAAGCAGAGGTTAAGCGCCGTGCCCCCTTTGAGGGCCAGCACACGGCCTAAAAAAGGGTGGCGGGCAACGTCATTGGCAAAATCTCCGAGACGGACGACTTTTTCTAACGGTTGAACTGTGTAACCCGTCTGCGCGGAGCAGCGCTCCAGGTATGCCAGACTAACGTTCATCCGGCTCTCCCAGTGTTGCGAGGGCTTTAGGGATAATCAGGTTCCAGCGTTGAATCATGACCCCGCCGCGGCTGTTCCGATGCAGGTAATGGGGCGAACGGGGCCGGTGCCGGGCCAGGGTTTCCAGCATTTTCTCTGGCACGTGAAAGACCTCTTGAAAACTCTCCAGGAACCATCCCACCGCCGCCCACAAGCTTGCAATGGCGTACTCGTGGAGAACTCTTTCCAGCAGGTCGAGGTCAAAGGTTGAAAACCCGCTTGCCGAGCGTACCAATTCCTCCAGCCCCCCGGCCAGGGCCGGTCGGCGAAAACCTTCCACCAGGGTACGTTCTGGGCCGGTGGTACGCAAAAACCGGCCCTGGCGTTCAACACGAAGGGTCCCCAGTTGCTCCTTGGCTCCTGATCGCAGGGGACCGGGGTGGTCAAGAAAGCGGATCGTCGTGCCATCGAGGCGCAAAGGGCGCCGCCGACGTTTCACATAGACGGTGCACTGGTGCCACACCGAGTGTGCCGCCCCCAAAAGCTCAAGGGCGCTGTGATGGGAAAATATGCCCCCGGGGCGAACCGCCGAGGCCACCAGAACCGGGTCGGGCTGGAACCGATCAACCGGTATCCCCGGGGGGCAGACCGCGTACACCCCTCGGGCCACGAGTTTCAAGGTGCCGCTCTCCAGATGGTACTTCAATCGCTCCACCGCGCCCGCCCGCCCACCTTTGGGTGCAAGGGCTCTGGCGGCTTCATCCAAGGAAAATACAGGATAAGTGGCAAAGAATTCAGCGGTTTTCACTTGATACTCCGTGCAGTTCCGGGGTAGTTCTTCCCCCTTTTATTGACAAAACGTCAAGGACTCGTCCTGGCCGGACTTTGTTTCACATTGACAGGCTGCCTACAGGCTGCCCAACGCTCCTCCCTTGGAAGGCGTCGGACACACATTTAAAGTTTACTGACACTTGACATTGCGTGAGCTTATGGGGGATATTTTGCGCTATTAATGCACAAAATGTCAAGTCAACAACCCTGCAGAACTGGACTCCCACTTCAGTCGAAAAGTCGTCTCTGGGTCATCTTGCCGGGGAAAGCATCGTAAGATGCCCCCGGTCGGCCACCTTTCCGTGGTGTTTTTCGAGATCGGCAAGGAGCTCACGGTAGCCGGATTCGCCCAGCAGGTCCCTGGCCACCGACCGGGCAGCCTGGCGTGACTCCTCAGGAACCTTCCGGAGGGCCTTGCCGAGAGCCCAGCTCATATCTCTCGGATCTGGAGGTGGAACCACTTGCCAGTGACAGGTATGGTCGAACAATAGCTTTCGTCTGGGTTGAGAATCTTCTCGTCAACGGAAAGGGGGTCAAGTCTGCTTTTGGCTTTCATTCAGCCTCCTTTCGAGCTTTCCAAGCTG
>JBKHJD010000190.1:0-4703 GCA_046538315.1 Syntrophobacteria bacterium | reverse complement strand
GGGCGAAGCTTATACTGTGTCATGAACGTTCACCTACCTTTCTAACGGCCTGTCTTTCGGAGGCTCCAGTGCTCGGCTAGGAACTGCTCGGGTTGCAGGGGCGGCTCTTTCCATGACTTCGAACCAGCCCGTCTGATATCCCGAGCATATGTTTTCAGCATTGCAGGCCCGTATTTGCCAGACATACCTCGTACCTGGAGAGAGGATGCGGGGGCAAACAATGAAGCTAGCCGGCGCGAACAAACGGTGCTGGAGAACTAATGGACCATCCAGGCTTCCCTGGGTCAGTGTCAAATCGTAGCAATAAGAATAGGGGACAGGCTCCCAGATAAGAGCCGGTATTTGAGCGCGGATTCTTGAACCCGGTTCCGGATTTACCAGGGTGGGCATTTCGGGTCGTGCGCAAATCCTGAAACTCCATACTGTCGCCGTGCTCCATCCTTCGCTGGATAGTCTTACGCGCCAGTAATACGTGGTGTCATTCTCGAGGTCATAATCGAACTCCATCGAAGTATCATCGTCGAGCCTTCTGGAAGAGGAATCGGAAAAATCCCTTGTCTTTGACCATTGAACCTCGTAGGACTGGCTCACATCCGGAACCCGATGCCAGCTGAGCACAGGCCTCAGATCACCCCAGAGTCCTCCGTTTTCAGGGGCTAGCAGTCTTACCGGGTGCCAGCGGGGCGTTACATAGAAACGAACGGGCGGAGACCAGCTGGACCAATACCCCCCCAGGGGCTCTTGTTTGTATGGTGCCACTCGCCAGTAATATTCGTCCTCAGAGAACTCATGTTCAAGGGTGTATGAAGCAATACCAGTGGATGAGGAAGTACACACAGTGACATCGGCAAGGTACGGATAAAACGTCGGTTCATGTGTAAGGACAAGGCGATACCGCTTTACTCCCCGAATTTTTCTCCAGGAGAAAGTCAACCTTCTATCATGTAACGCCACATCCTCCGAAGGCGCAGGATGTACCACTTCCGGAGCAGGAACGTCAAAATCCAGAACAAAGTGGGCAGTTTCACTCCAATCTGACCAGGAAAGAAAAGCTCGTGGCCTGGATTTGATCCTCCAGTAATAATCGCCGTCATCAACAATGTTGTCTATTTTTTTATAACGATAAGACCAGCCAGGCAGGAGTATGCTCAAGATCCTGGAATCAAAATCCGGGTCTCTGGCGATCTCTAACCGGTACTCTTCTGTGGCACCTGAATGGGGGTGGGGTTGCCACCATAACTCCACGTCGGCACTGAAAATCGTCTCACCACCTCGAGGTGACATATGGAGTAAAACGGGGGGCAGATTCTCCAGGGCCCAGCCCGGAGGCGTTAGCGGAACACCGATCAAAAACAACCCTACCAGGAGAGTGGCTACTGCCACAGCCCAGCATGTTCTCATCTTTCCAGTTCTCCCTGTTCTATACATTTTCAGCCAATGGGCGGCTGTGCTCCAAGGAGATGTCCTGCGATAACCCGAACGCTCAACCGTTCCTTCTCCTCAGGCTCTCGGCGCTCGCTACAGCATAGCCGCCCGCTGACAGGTGAAGCGCAACGATTCGGCCAAATCGATCGCAGACATTTCCAGCTCCCGTCCAGGCTGTGACGATCAACTCCACGCATCATGATGTGGGGCAAAACTTTTGAGCCCCACATCTTGCCGATCTTAGCATACTTTCATGCATATCATCAGAACACTGCTTGTGTCAATTGAAAGAAAAAAGGGGTCAAATCTCCGTTTGACGCTTCTGATATGTCCGCTACAGATGGCATATGGTCAGATCCGCTTCCCCCAGAAAAATCCGCTCACCCGGTTTGAATTTTGCCTCCCGCTTTCCGTTATGTATTCCTTTTCCACCTGAAATAAGATGGAGATCCTCTCATTACAGCTTTTTTAAAATCCTAGCCAAGGCTTTTAACCCCGTTGTTGCAGAACATTGCCGAGGAGAGATGGGACTCTTCCTTTGCTGGCACTTTGTTAATGTGTTCGGCTTTGTCTGATTGAGGAATACTCCGTTAGTGCATTTGCGAATCGCAGAGTAAAAACGTTTACATCAAGCTTCCGGCGCGAACTCACGGCCAATTTCGGTAGCCCTTTATGCAACAACGGGGTTCAGAATCTCTGATTCTGATGCCAGTTCCACGCAGTCTCAATAATATCCGAAAGGGAATACTTCGGTGTCCAGTTGAGAATGTGCCGCGCCCTGTCAGCCGCACTTACCAGTTCGGGGGGGTCCCCGGCGCGGGGTGAGCCCTCCAGACACGGTATAGGCCTCCGGCAGATCTGTTGACAATGGTCGATCACCTGACGGACCGAATAGCCCGATCCTGTGCCGAGGTTGAGGCAGATACTCTCCCCGCCGGCCAGCAAATAGTCCAGGGCCAGTACATGTGCGTCGGCAAGGTCACATACGTGGACGTAGTCACGGATACAGGTACCATCAGGTGTTGGATAACTGGAGCCGTAGATTTTTACTTCAGGGCGGCGTCCGAGCGCTGTCTCCAGGACCAGAGGAATCAGGTGGGTCTCGGGATCGTGCGACTCGCCGATGCGTCCCTGAGGCTCGGCGCCGGCGGCGTTGAAGTAGCGCAGTGAGACATATCTGAGATTGTAGGCGGAGCCATAGGCAGAGAGGATATGCTCGAAAAACATCTTGGACATGCCGTAGGGACTTAGGGGATTCTGAGGATGTGTCTCTGGAATGGGAACCTCCTGTGGTTCACCGTAAACTGCACATGAGGAGGAAAAGATGATCCTGTCCACGGTTGCCTCAAGCATGGCATCCAGAAGATTGACGCCGTTGACCAGATTGTTGCGGAAATACTTTCGGGGATCGGTCACGGATTCGCCCACATAGCAGGAGGCCGCGAAATGAATCACGGCTTTGATGGAAAAGGTTTTGAACAACTGGACGAGTGCTGGACGGTCGCCCAGGTCTGCCTGGACAAACTCACCTCCCAGGATAGCCTGTCTATGGCCCTGGGAGAGGTTGTCGATCGTCACGGGCTGGTATCCCGCATCCAGGAGGCTCAATATTGTGTGGCTACCGATGTAGCCGGCACCGCCTGTAACGAGAACAGCCATAATCCCCCCCTGACAAAAGCTCAGCGGCTATCACCGACGGCTTATTTCACAACTCAAGGTGATCTGTCAAGGGCCTCGAGAGGGAGGGTCGAAGAGGATCCTGCAAAATTTCTTGAAGGGTGGTTCGGGTTTCGCTATAGTAGCGCCCAACCGTGCTTGGTAGAGGAGGCGCTGGCATGGCTGTAGCCACGAAGGTCCAGGAGACCCTGGAGCGCTCATCCTGGATCCGGAAGATGTTTGAGGAAGGAGCTCGGCTCAAGGCAGTTCATGGTGCAGACAAGGTGTTTGATTTCAGCCTGGGCAACCCCGACCTGGAACCACCCGAGGTCTTTCGCAAGGCACTTGGTGCTGTGGCGGCAGATGAACATCCAGGCGCTCATGCGTACATGCTCAACGCAGGGTATGAAGAGACGCGGGCCGCGGTGGCTGCCTATGTGAGTCAGGAACAGGGCGTGAGAGCAAGCAGCGAGAAGGTGATCATGACCTGCGGTGCCGCCGGCGCCCTGAACTGTATTTTCAAGACTCTTCTCGATCCGGGCAACGAGGTCATAGTCTCCGCGCCCTACTTCGTGGAGTATGGTTTTTACATTGACAACCACGGCGGCTGCATTCGGGTGGTGCGGACCCGTGACGACTTCAGCCTCGACCTGGAGGCCATCGAGGCAGCCCTCACTAAACAAACCAAGGTGATACTCATCAACTCTCCCAACAATCCCACCGGACAGGTCTACGATGAACCAACTCTGGCAGGGCTCGGCGAACTACTGGTTGCCGGGAGCCGCACATTGGGACGGACGATCTACCTGGTCTCTGACGAACCCTACCGAAAGCTGGTCTACGATAACGTCACAGTCCCCAGTATCCTGGCAGCGTATCAAAGCAGTATTGTGGCCACCTCCTATTCAAAGGACCTTTCCCTGCCCGGCGAACGCATTGGCTATCTGGCGGTTCATCCTGACGCTGATCAGGGCGAAGAGCTCATTGCCGGTATGGTACTTGCAAACCGAATCCTTGGTTTTGTCAATGCACCTGCACTGATGCAACGAGTGGTAAGGCGCCTCCAAGGGGCCTGTGTGGATACGGCCGTGTATCAGCGCCGCCGGGATCTTTTTTGTCAGGGACTGGCAGAAGCAGGGTACGAGTTCATCCGGCCGCAGGGGGCTTTCTACCTGTTTCCCAAGAGCCCCATCGGCGACGATGTTGCTTTTGTTCGCTCACTACAGCAAGAAAACATTCTGGTTGTACCTGGAAGCGGCTTTGGTGCTCCTGGGTACTTCCGGGTATCCTATTGCGTGGATGAACGCACCATAGAGGGATCCCTGCCAGGGTTTGCCCGGGCACGGCGGCGGGCTCTCGGCTGGACCGGACAGGTAGGGGCACGTTGAGGGAGCTCTGGCCGCAATGTGTTGACTGATGACAAAAAATCTCTATGTCAAGGGTTACGGCGAGCGAAGGCCAGAAAGGCGGCGGCTTTTCGGGAAGAGGACCGCTGTCTTTGGAATCATTGTTGTTGCCGCAGTTGCAAGCTGGCTGCTCTTGCGAAAATGGGAGCACGGCCCGCAGCACAAATCCTTGCCGGAGCTCAGACACAGGATAGTAGGTCGGGTGCCGCCGGGACC
>JBKHJD010000189.1:0-4714 GCA_046538315.1 Syntrophobacteria bacterium | reverse complement strand
GCTATCGGTAGAGAAAAGTCCACCCGGTTCCTGACACTCCGCTCGATAATGGACCGGATGTTTTGGATCATTTCCTCCAGATCCGTCTGCAAGGCCTCCGGCGGCGCTTCGGGCAACGCCGCAAAACGGATCAGCCCCCCGGTGGAATCCATGTAGTGCCCTGGCGGGAACTCGTAAACCTCCTCCGTTACAGCCACCAGGCTCTTGAGTTCGGATGCGAAGTAAAGGGTGTCTCCCTTGCGGCCATAGAAAAGGGTCTTGATGCCCAGGAGATCTCTGGCGGCAAATATTTCCTCGCCGTTGGAGATGACGAAGGCGAAAATCGCATCATCCAGATACGGCAACATGTCCGGGCCGTGTTGCTCATACAGCCGGAGCAGCACTTTCTCCTCTCTGAAAGGACCGGACTCAACGCCACAGGCCAGGGACAGGTCTTCCTGGTTTCCGACCTGGCCGTCGTAACAGATTCGCCGCTCTCCGTTTCGGGAACTGCCCACGGGCACCTGCATGTTGTTTCCGGGGCCCGCGCCCACATCAGCGTGCAGATAGTTCTGCGCCATCATCACCCGTTTGTTGGCAAAGGTTCCCGAGACATGAGGGCCCCGGTGGGCTATCTTTTCCAACATCTTTTGCAGGTCACCCTGCTCCGGTTTCCCAAAGGCAACTACCAGACCACTCATCTAAAGCTCCTTCCCCCAACTAGACAAAGCCCTCTTGCGGTTCCCTGGGGCTGCCGGGAACCCGGGGAGCCGTTCAAGCCAACATGATTTCCGGCTATTTTCTGTCCGCTGCGCGTTTACTTTCGTATCTCGAAAATGCCAATGAGCCCGTGGCCCATACCCGTGCCGGGCTGAAGATCCATCTCCAGCTTGCGCAGGGAGTAGCCCAGGTGCGCTTCGATGACGTTGGCCCGTACGTCTCCCCACTTCAACCAGCCCACGCCTTCTATAACCCTGCGCATGGTATCCATCGCTTCCTTGAGAGGCTCCGGATAGTAGGGCTCTATCGGGGGAAGCTTCCCGCGTATACCACTTTCACAGTCGTACTGACCGAGAAGGGACATGGTGTAATTGACCAGGGTATTGCAGGACATGAAGAACATCTCGAAGAAGTTGTTGATATAGTCGAATCCGTGTCTGGGTACATAATCCACCAGCAGGCTCTCCATATCCGTACGCACATAGCTCTCGAAAAGTGAGTTCACCGGGCCGCGGAGCTTCGGACAGTTTTTGTTGTAGTCACCCGTGTCCATGTGACGCCCGATGAATATGGAGCGATCATAGAATGTCAGGGGTTTGATCTCTACTCCGGACTCCCGGGAGGCCTGTTCGACTATTTTCCTGATCTCGTCCCGGCTGATGAGGCGCAACGGAAACGAGGAGACCTCCACCTTGTCACGTTCCTCCTCCGGGTAGATGTAGCTTATGCGGTAGTCCATAAAGTATTCTTCACCTACCGGATGGTGCCAGAGATCCTGCCACTCATAGGAGTAGCGACCCAGCCAGTCGCCCATGAACAGGGCACGCTCAGGAGCATGGCGGCAGATATCGGCGATGATCTTGGCGTTTTGCTCGTCATGAAAATGGGAAAGTGTTCCAAAGGAGGTGAAGTAGAAATCAAAGGGCGCCTCATCCTTGAGAATGGCTGGCGGCAGGCCGTTTGACAGATCTTCCTGCATGAACCTCAACTTGGGGTTGTCGGCGTAGAACTCCTCGGCCTGTCGGATCAGGTCCTCATTGAGGTCCACCCCCACATATTCCCTGAGCATCTCGTCGGTCAGGGCACCTACGATGTACTCACAGATGCCGGGCTCTTTGGTGGTTACACCCATGATCAGGTCGTAGCCGTCGCCGCTGCCGCAGCCCAGGTCCAGAATTCTCACCCGTTCCAGCCGTTGTTTCTTTCGCTGCACCAGGTCATACAGGGCAGGGCGCAAGAAAATGCCACTGACCTGGTCCTCCCAGAATCTTCTGACATTATCATATTTCCCAAGCAATCCCGAGGCCTTTTCATACTTGCCCGTATGGAAAGCCTGGGAATATGCTTTCTTTTCGCTCATGGCGTTTCTCCTTTTTGCTAGGCGGCCATGGCTTTTAAAACGTCAATGGCCTGAAATGCGTCTTTACAGTAGGCGTCTGCGCCGATCTCTTTGGCAAACTCGGCCGAGGTCGGCGCTCCGCCGATGAGGACCTTCACACCCTCTCGCAGTCCTTCCCCTTCGAGTTTCTGAATGACGTCGCCCATAACCCGCATAGTCGTGGTAAGCAGTGCGGAGAGCCCCAGAAACGGTGCACGGTTTTCCTTGACCGCCGCCACGATGCGATCCACCGGAGTGTCTGCACCCAGGTCAATCACCTCATACCCGACGCCTTTCAGCATGATAGCCACAATGTTCTTGCCGATGTCGTGGAGATCGCCAGCCACGGTGGCGATGATGAATTTCCCCTTGCTCTCCACCCCGGCTTTTATCAGGTGCGGGCTCAAGATATCCATGGCCACCCCGACGCATTCGGCGGAAGCGAGCATGTCCGGAATGAGGTACTCGTTACGCTCAAATTTCTCTCCCACCTCTTCCATGGACTTGGTCAGGGACGCAACGACTATGTCCTTGGGATCAATACCCTGGTCCAGGGCCTCTTGCACCAGCTCCGTCACTGCAGGCTTGCCTTCCAGGCCCACATCGAAACCCTCGTCTCCAGCCTCAACCCTTCCCTGAACAACATTAAAGGCTAACTGCTTGAGAAGCTCATCTTTGTTCATAGGTCGTCTCCCCTGTCTGAAATGAGATAAGGATCCAATCTTGCTCCAGTGGTATCGTTACGATTTCTTCTCCCTTTTGCACCCTGTACAGGGTACTCCAGGTTTCAGGACTGTTTCAGGCTCGGCAGTATTCCCGCAACCTCCTCAAAGATCTGGTCCTGTACGGCAGGCTCCAGATGAGGTGCGGGCTCCGCTTCCAGCTTGGACATGTAATCGAGGGCATTCTCCATGACCTTGTCTTCCATACCCTTGGCCTCAAACCGGTACGGGCTCGAAACATCGCCGCTGTGCATGGCCTTGCGCGCGAAGCGAGCATACAGCCTGTGGCTCGAGGCCATCACCTTCTTGACCGTGGCCAGGAGATCGTCCACTTCGTCCGGGTTGACCTTGGGCGCGCGCAGACAGTGCTTGACTTTTCCAATCTGCTCATTGTCGAGGACGGCCTGAACCGGGCAGAAGCTATTGGTCCGATCCAGCAGCCCGAGTGCATAGTGGATGTACTGAGCCCCCGTCATGGCCATGTAGAGGTGGGTGAGGAGTTTTTCAAACAGTGCCTGCATACCGGGAACCTTGGCATCGCCGACACCGGCGGTGGAATAGCAGGGTAACTTGTAGAAGCGGGCCAGTTGCACGCAGTCGATGTTATACTGGTTGAACTCCGGGCAGCCGTAAAGATCGTGCAGGTCGTCCAGGCGCGCTCGCACAGGGACGCTTCCATAGAGCACCGGAGCACCCTCTCTGATCAACTGGGTGAGCGCGACTCCCGCCAAAATTTCCGCGTTTATCTGGGCCACCATCCCCGCCTCTTGGATGGGGGCGGAAGAGCCTCCCTGGGGAGAGGAGGAAATGACCAGCGGCAAGCCACTCTCCACGATGCCGAAAACCTTCTCTGCGGTGTCATCGACAATTTGCAGGGGGCTCTTGAACACACACGCAATGAAGGAGACCACAGGGTTCTCCCTGAGGGCGCCAGCACCACCTGCGATGATCTCCGCCATTCGAACGACATCGTCCAGACACTCCAGCTTGGTAAGACCGGCCTGCACGTGCTTTGTTATGTTGTTGAGACTCGCAAAGAACTTGTTGACGTCGTGGTTGTCCGCGGTGATCTCAGGGTCCTGGATGTTCAGGGGCCGAATGAAGAAATCCAGGTGTTCCAGTCTCTCGCACAGCTTCGCAGCGCGGCTCAGCAGTGCCGTCGTGCCCCGAAGTTCTCTGAAGCGGGGCACTCTCACGGTGAACTCGCCGTCTTTTACGCTGACAAAGTCCTCCATTTCCGTTTCTATCCAGATATTGGCCTCGGAACCGGAGCCAAAGTAGACCCGGGGCACCTCTGCATCCAGAAGCAGGCGGTTTTCGGGTTTTCTTGCTCCCAGTACGATGCAAGAAGGTGCCCGGCCCACCGCCTCCTTGATGAGCCCCTGCGGAAAACTCACGCGCCAGCAAGGATGAGTCGCTCCCTCTTCCTCCCAGACTCTAGCTCCATGCTCTTTGAACAGTCCGGCAGCGCGCTCGTTGTAACACCAGATTCCAGGATCGGCGAGAATGCTCAAGGAAGCTTCATCAAGCCACCTGACCTGATCCTGATTCAACCGTTCATACGGTTTGACCACTACTCCCTCTCTATACGATTCAATCACCTGTTCCTCCTTTAGTTTTCTCTCTGGTCGTCTCGAGGTCCGGCTGCCGCCGCCGAAGGCCCGGTGCAACCACCGCCATGGAGGCCTACTTCCTGAAGGCACGTATGTAGCGCCGACAGTGTCGGTCCCTTCCCACCAGAACTTCGGCAGTCTTCACCGCCCCGGCAATCTCTTCGTCCAGCGGATCAATGATAGCTGCGTCAAGTCCGGCATAGACAGCCATGTGGAGGAATGCCGCATTCAACCTTCCCCGGGCCGGCAATCCGTAGGAGACGTTGGAAACACCCAGAACCGTTTTGGCCCCGGGGAACTTC
>JBKHJD010000188.1:0-4736 GCA_046538315.1 Syntrophobacteria bacterium | reverse complement strand
ACTGTCGCCAAAAGGCTAATGAATACAACAAATTGTACAAATTCCGAGACGTTTCTAGTTACATTCGGTGGGGAGGCCGTCATGGCTCTTCTTCGTTTTAAGGCTTTCGGCCCAGCTAATCACCTAGAAGACTTATCAAGGCGTTGGGTATCTGTACATGCCACGGTGTCAAGGGTGTCCCAGTGTGAGCCCGGCGGGAGAGGGTTAAGATGAGGTTAACAATGTGCGTTAGCGGTGATGAAGGCTAGGCAATGGTGCGCGGTTTTTGTTATAGTGGCGGGGACTGCGGCGGGTCAAGAAATGGGTATGTGAACGCGAGGGCGGAACAACGAGGAGTGGAAGGCAATGGCGGCACAGAGGCACAGGAAGATAAGCGGACGAGCGGTCTTCTCTATTGGGCTCATACTATTTGCGATTGCCTGGTTGTTGTGCGGCACAGGCCGGGCAACTACCCTCTACGTCTCGGATACCACCCTGGAGGCCAATCTGCGCACCGGGACCACGAAGGAAAACCGTATTATCGCCCTGGTACGCCCGGGAACGCAGGTTACGTTGTTGAGCGAAGAAGAGGGTTGGGCGGAGGTGGCCCTGGAGGATGGTCGGACCGGATGGATCCTCAGACGGTATCTCTCGGACCGTCCTCCATGGCGGGTGACGGCCACAAAACTTGCCGCGGAAAACGAGCAACTGGGGACCCGTCTCCGTGAAATCGAGCGCCTACACGGGAAACTGGTTGAGCAAAACAGCACAGTGGAAAAAAAGTTGAAGGGCCAGAAGCAGCAACTGCGGGAAGCCCGCCAGAAGTACGAGGATTTGAAAAAGGCATCGTCTATGTATTTGAACCTGAAGGAGGCCTATGAGAATCTGCAGAAAGAGGCCCGGCAGCACCGGACCAGACTGGATGAAGTGCAAAAGGCCTACGAGCAATTGAAAATGTCCACCAACATCCGCTGGTTTCTCAGTGGCGGCGGGGTGCTTGTCGTCGGCTGGCTTGTCGGTTTGAGTATGGGGCGCATGCGGCGCCGCCGCTCGACAGATTACTACCGATTATAAATCACCTTTCGCACCCAGTTGCAAAAATGAACATCGAACAGTCAACATCGAATGTTGAACAGGAAACAACGCAGAAAAAGAAAAATCAGTGAAGATTTCTGTATCGAAACCGCTAAAAAACCACGCGCTGGCCACGCTTCGGCGTGGTTAAATGTTGGGTATCGGATGTTTGTTCTTCATGTGAGGCTGGATGTTCGGTGTGCAGTAGATTTTTGCCGAATGCCTTGTGCAATCGAAGGACCCAGGGATCAAGCTTTATCTTGACATAACTGTCAGAGGCTGCTAGATTACTCGCACTTTTTGCAGAAATCGGCCGCGGTGAGATCGAGAGACGGTTCACGTGAGTTCTTCTGTTCTATGGGAGTTGCCAATGCTGAAATCCTGCTGGAGGGTCCTGGCCGCCAACCTGGTGGCTTTTTTCATGTGGTCGGTATCATCCGCCGGCATGGGCGGCAGCCGAGTCGGCCGCCCCGGCTCCGGAGCATCCCTGGTGGTTCTGGCCATTGGTGCTCTTGGTCTTCTGCTTTATCCTGGGAATCCTGGCGGTTTTGGCCGGGGTCGGGGGCGGTGTGCTTTACGTTCCTCTGGTGAGCGGCTTTTTCCCTTTTCACCTTGACTTTGTGAGGGGCGCCGGCCTTCTGGTGGCCCTGGCCGGGGCCCTGGCTGCCGGGCCGGGATTGCTCAAGAGAAACCTTGCCAATCTGCGTCTCGCCCTCCCTGTAGCTCTTGTTGCTTCAACCTTTGCGATTGTTGGTGCCCTGCTCGGTCTCGCCCTTCCCACGAACATCATCCAGATTGCCCTGGGCGCAACAATTATTTTTATTGCGGCGCTGCTGACCTTCTCCAAAAACGTGGAACGCCCCGTGGTGGAGCGGCAGGACGGAATCGGTGCCGCCTTGAAGATGAGTGCAACCTACCTGGAGCCATCCACCGGGGAAAACATTGAGTGGAAGACCCACCGTACCCTGGCAGGCCTGATTCTATTTGTGATCATCGGCATCATGGCCGGCATGTTCGGCCTCGGTGCGGGGTGGGCCAACGTGCCTGTTCTCAACCTGCTCATGGGGGCCCCCCTGAAGGTTTCGGTGGGAACGAGCAAGTTTCTGCTCTCCATCACCGACACGTCTGCGGCATGGATTTATCTCAACCAGGGATGTGTGATTCCTCTTTTGGCGGTTCCTTCCATTGTTGGCCTCATGCTCGGCTCCTTTGTGGGGGTGAGAATTCTGGCGGTGGCAAAACCGAAAATTATCCGCTACATAGTTATTGTTGTGCTGCTCTTTGCAGGAATCAGGGCATTGATGAAAGGTCTGGGCATCTGATGCAAAGTGTGAGGTGAAAAAATGACATCTCAGCAAGCAAAGGCTCCCCCCGAGCAGCTCGCCTACGGCAACCTGCTCTTCTACGGCAGTTGGATTGCCATTGCAATCTTGCTGGTTACCTACTTCGTCTATGCGGCGGGTATCCTGGAGCCCTACATACCCATGGAACAACTGCCCCACTACTGGACCAACTCAGCGAGTGAGTACGTGCACGAAGCCAACGTACCCCTGGGATGGGGCTGGGTTTCCTTGCTCGGCAAAGGAGATTTCCTCAACTTCATGGGTATCGTGCTCCTGGCCGGCATGACGATCGTCTGCTTTTTGACCTTGCTGCCTGCATACATCCGTGCCGGGGATATTCCCTTTGTCGTGATCGTCCTGCTTGAAGTGCTGGTACTCTGCGTTGGTGCCTCGGGAATCCTGGGAGCCGGCGGCCATTAGGGGAACCCATCTAGCCCTCGAAAAACAGAGACCTGAGATCGGCAGAGAGTTCAAACTCACCGGGCTCGGGAGTTCTGGAGACGCGGAATCCCAGTTTTCGACCCAGTGCAAGCATCTGCGTGTTTTCCGGCAGAACCGTTCCGCAGACTGTTTCGATAGCACGCTCCCTGGCAATGGCGAGACATTTCTCCAGAAGCTTCGCCCCTACACCCTTTCCCTGCCAGGGATCTCCCACCAGAACGGAGAACTCGGCTCTCCTGCCGTCGGGATCCGCAATCACCCGGGCAACGCCGAGCATTCGCTCCTGTTCACCGTCTTCCAGCGCAACCAGCGCGATTTCCCGGTCGTAGTCGATTTGAGTGAATCGAGCAAGCATGCTCGGAGAAGGAGACTTGAGCGGGCTGAAGAAGCGGTAGTAGATGCTCGTAGGCGACAGCGACTGAAAAAGATCCACAAACAGGGGCGCATCTTCCGGCTTGATGGGCCTGAGAAAAATTGAAAGGCCGCCGGTGGTGACCGTCCGGGATTCGTAGTGGCCGGGATAGGGGCTGATGACAAGATGCTTCGGAGACGGAAACTCGGAAGGCCTGAGGATTAGGCGGGCATCCACCGCAGATGAAGTTGCTCCATGGACAATGACCGGGTTTATATCCAGCTCCAGAATTTCGGGGAAATCCACCAGCAACTGGGAGAGCCCGATGATCATTTCTTCCAGAAGTTCCAGATTTGCAGCCGGCCGGTTCCGGTAGCCTCGAAGCAGCGAGGAGACCCTGGTTTTCTCCGTGAGCCTTCGGGCCAGCAACCGGTTGAGCGGCGGAAGGGCGAGAGCCCGATCCTCGAGAATTTCGGCGAGAACTCCCCTCATGCCGAAAAGGATCACCGGTCCGAAGTTTTCGTCTCTTTTGGCCCCCAGCATGATCTCAAAATCAGGACGCTGGATCATGGGTTGAAGAGTCACTCCGAGGATCTGGGCCTGCGGGTTGTAAGCCGCGGCGGCTTCCATGAGCTTCTCGTATGACCGGCGCACATCGGATTCACTGCGAAGGTCGAGCTGGACGCCGTTGGCCTCGCTCTTGTGAAGGATATCCCGGGAGTGGATCTTCATTACCAGCGGGTATCCGATTTGTTGTGCCAGCGATACGGCCTCCTCGGCGGAGGTTACCACCTCCGTGGGCGCCACGGGGATACGATAGGCGCTGAGTAGTGCCTTGGCTTCGACTTCGGTAAGGGAACCCTCCTTTCCCTCTAGTCCCCTCTCAATAGTTCTCCGGGCCTCATCACGGTTGAAGCTGAAGCTCCGTGAAAGCTTGGGAGGAATTTCCTGGAGCAGTTCCATGTTTCGGCAATACTCGTACATGTACATGAAGGCGCGGATTGCCTGTTCCGGTGTGTCGTAGGTGGGAATTCCCGCCTGGTTGAGGATCTCGCGGCCCCGGCTGACGTCGACACCGCCCATCCATGCCGTGAACACGGGCTGCGTTTCCCCCTTCAGGATCTCTGTCAAGCGCTCCGCCACGCCGGTGGGGTCGGTCATCGCCTGGGGAGCGAGGATCACCAGGACGCCGTCGAATTCCTTCGCCTTGAGACAGATTTGCACCGTGGCCGCATACCGCTGCCTCCGGCAGAAATGATAATAGCGCCGCTGACTCCGGCTTCGACGCACTCTTTGACGATGTTCGGCACGGTGGAAATGTGCACGGCAATGACGGCGAGATCAACCCCATCGTCAACCTCCGCTACCGAGGGGTACGCCTCCAACCCGTGGATTGTGGTATAGCGCGGATTGACGGGTACCAGTCGTCCATCGTAGCCTGCCTGTATCAGGTTGCGCATCAGGGCACAGCCGATACTACCTTTCAGCCTACCAAGGCGCCGGGCTCGCGTCGATGGGGAGAAACCGGTATTTACCGGGTGGAATCC
>JBKHJD010000187.1:0-4742 GCA_046538315.1 Syntrophobacteria bacterium | reverse complement strand
CCCGCGGCCTGGACCTGGACGACAGCAAAGCAGTGACCCGGTACGTCCGTACACTCCCTTACTACCAGCGGTCCACCACCGGCGGCAATACATCCTGTGTGGAAGTCGGGGGCGACAGTACCGAAATCATCCTTGATGCGGGCTCCGGCATCCGAGAGCTGGGTATTCACCTCATGAACGGTCCCTGTGGCCGCGGTCAGCGCAAAATTCACTTGCTCATGAGTCATACTCATTGGGATCACATCATGGGCTTTCCTTTCTTCATCCCGGCCTATGTTCCCGGCAACCAGATCATCGTCTACGGCCGACACCCGAGGATCAAGAAAAGATTCCAGGACCAACACCATCCAGACCATTTCCCGGTGAGCCTGGAGACCATGTCTGCAGAGGTGCAATTTGTCCATCTGGAGGGAGAAGGTCCGGTGGAAATCGGCGAATTCAGCGTCAGCAGCATCCCCCTGCGTCATCCGGGCGGTTCGTTTGCGTACAAGATCGAGAAAAATGGCCGCGCCTTTGTCTATGCTACCGATGCAGAATATAAGGACCTCCGTTCCGAATCCATGAACCAGTACATATCTTTCTATGCCGACAGCGAGGCTCTGGTTTTTGATGCCCAGTTTACCCTGGAGGACGCCATGGAAAAGGAGGGCTGGGGCCACAGTTCCTCCCTGGTAGGAGTGGACATTGCCCTGAAGGCGAACATCAAGCGCCTGATTCTCTTTCACCATGAACCCTCATACAATGATGACAAGCTCCAGGAAATCTACGACAAAACCATACGCTACTACGAGACGAGAAAGGGCAACCGCGACCTGGAGATCATTATGGCCCGGGAGGGTCTGAAGGTAGAAATTTAGCCCCATGGCCGCATCAACCGAAGCCTCTCTGCCTCGTTCACCGGTGCTGCAACCTCACGAAGAAAACGGCCTTCCCTTTTACAGGTTCCACGGCCTCAGCACGTTTGGAGATCTGGAACACGGTATCTTCACTCGGCTGGGCGGTGTCAGTTCGCCCCCGTTTGCCAGCCTTAACGTAAGCCGCGATACCGGAGACGCATTCTGCAACGTCAGGGAAAACATCGGCCGGGTTCAGGCAGCCACGGAATTTTCCACCCCCATCTATGCGAGGCAAAGTCATAGCAGCAACCTTGCGGTCTTGCACCGATATCCCAGGATAGACCCTGAGGTGCCCTACCAATTTGTGCACATTGACGGGTTCATAACGCAGCTGCCCGGCCTGCTCCTGATGGTGAAGGTTGCCGATTGTCAGGCGATCTTTCTCTATGATCCGAAAAAGAGAGTGATTGCCAATATCCACGCTGGCTGGCGAGGCAGCCTTCAAAATATTGCAGCCAAGGCAGTGCACCTCATGGAGGCTCACTTTCATTGCCGACCCCAGGATATTTTTGCTGCTATCGGCCCTTCACTGGGACCGTGCTGTGCCGAGTTTCGCAACTGGCGCCAGGAGCTGCCGCCCACCTTCAGCCGAGCTCGACTCAAGGAGGACCACTTCGATTTCTGGGCCACCAGCGAGAATCAGCTCCACGAGGCCGGAGTACGCCGAGAAAACATCGAAACCGCAGGGCTATGTACCAGGTGTCATCCAAAAATTTTTTACTCCTACCGTGGTGAGGGCCGCACAGGACGCTTTGCCGCCGCCATCGGCATCAAGGCCTGAGCTTCCTGGCGGCGGTACGTGGAACGCAGCATTGCAACGAGACCTCCATGCCGGGAGAGTGCGTGCTACTGGAAGATGCCGAAATTCTCTTCAATGAGTCTCTGGAACCGGAACTCTACCACATGGGTCTCAGGTCCCCGGAGATAGCCGCCCGGATCCAGCCTGGACAGTTCCTCATGGTGCGGGTCCAGCAAGGCTTCGATCCCTTGCTGCGACGGCCATTCGCCGTGCACCGGCTGCACCGGGGCAAGCCCCGCAGCTCCTTCGAGGTACTCTACCGCGTGGTGGGGCGCGGCACCAGGCTGCTCGCCGGCATGCATCCGGCTACCTCCCTGAGTCTCCTCGGCCCCTTGGGCCGAGGTTTCCGGCCGCCGGAGAAGGACGGCTGCATCGTCATGGTGGCAGGGGGGATAGGTATAGCTCCCCTGCCCTTTTTGTCAGAGACTCTCGTCAAATCGGGTTTTCAGGGTCCTTTTCTGTTGTGGTTCGGTGGTAAAACTGCCAGAGACCTTGTCTGCCTTCAGCACTTTGAGGAACTGGGCTTTGCCGTGGAACTATTCACCGAAGACGGCAGTGCTGGCCGAAAGGGGCTGGTTACCGAGCACCTGGAGTTCTGGCTGACCCGGAAGGGGCATCTGCCAAGGATTATCTATTCATGCGGCCCCTATCCCATGCAGCGGCGCGTGGCCCAGCTGGCTGCCCGACTGGGCATTCCGTCCCAGCTATCCATGGAGACCCTCATGGCCTGTGGGGTAGGCGCCTGTCTGGGCTGCTCGCTCAAATGCCGATCTGAAGCAGGGGCCCACAACTTCTACTATGCTAATGTCTGTCAACAGGGTCCTGTATTCGCTGGCGAGGAGATCATCTGGGATGAGGCTGGGAGGAACGTTCGCCCGGCACCATGTTTTCCGGAAAAAGACGATGACTCATGACTGAGTCCCTGCATACAGCCACCAATAGACCGGTCAGTCTCGCCGTGGATCTGGGCCCTCTCCGCCTGAAGAATCCGGTGATGGCAGCCTCGGGCACCTTCGGCTACGGGCGGGAGTATGGGGCCCTTGTACCCGCCGAACATCTGGGTGCCGTGGTCGTGAAAGGTATCTCCTTGCGCCCCCGGCAGGGAAATCCGCCTCCCCGCATCTGGGAGACCTGCGGGGGCATGCTCAATTCAATCGGTCTTCAGAACGTGGGGCTTCAGGTCTTCCTGGAGGAAAAACTTCCCTGGCTCCGGCGGGTGCCCGTTTTGGTGGTCGTCAATATCTTTGGCGATACAGTGGAAGAGTACAGCGAACTGGCTTCGGCTCTGGACGGTCAGCAGGGCATCAATGCACTGGAGATCAACATTTCCTGTCCCAATGTTGAGGCAGGGGGAATGGTATTCGGCTCCCATGCAAACATGGTCTTCCAGGTGGTATCCGCAGTGCGTTCCAGGACCAGCCTGCCGGTCATCACCAAGCTTACTCCCAATGTAACCGATATTACGGCCATGGCCAGAGCGGCCGAGGAGGCCGGCACCGACATCTTGTCTTTGATCAACACCGTTGCCGGCATGGCCGTTGACATCCAGAGCCGTCGGCCTCGTCTGGCCAATGTGACCGGCGGTCTCTCGGGGCCTGCAATCAAACCCATAGCACTCAGGCAGGTCTGGCAGGTCGTACAGGTAGCGAAGGTGCCGGTCATCGGCATCGGAGGGATCGCCTCTGCCCAGGATGCCCTGGAATTCCTCATAGTGGGCGCCAGGGCCATCCAGGTTGGCACGGCCAATTTTGTCAACCCCAAAGTCACCCTGGAGATCATTGCCGGGCTGGAACAATACCTCCGCCGGCAGGGTCTCGGGGATATCAATCAGGTGATCGGGACTCTTGAACTCCCCGGATGAATCCCTGCTTCTGTCGTTCGACCATAGAGTCTGCCCGCCTCGGGGTCTTGCTATGCGCCATGGTTTGAGCCCTTTTGCCGCAAACGCCGTGCATCTCCTATCCTGATGGTAAAGCGGATGGCATCCAGATACTCCAGCAGGGGAATGGTATATTTGCGGGTGGTCTGGGTGAGTTCCTTGAACTGAACCGGGGTGATCTCTGCATGTTCCTCAAAAAACTCCAGCAACCTCCGCTTCAAATCCTCCAGTGCCTGGCGAGAAAAGAACATATCCTCCTTCACCTTGACGAGCAGGCCCTGGTCAAGCATCCAGTTGAGGACCTGTCGGGCTTCCCCGTCTGAAACCCCGAGCGACCTGGCCGCCTCCCGGAAAAAAGGGGGCTGCAGATGTGCCTCCCTGTAGATCATGGCAATTTTTTCCTGCACTTTCGTTTGCTCCGCCGCCAGGGAAGCATGGTGGGAGGAAAGCCTCACCAGATCTTTTTCCTGAACAACCTCACCGCGTCGCACCAGCCTGTGCATGAGATCGTTGAAAAGCTTGGCATCCACACCGACAGGCATCCGGGCAAAGAGTTCCTCCTTGTTCATACCTGATCGCAACGGCTGGCGCCGGTGGAACTCTCCCAGGTGATCCTTGAGCTGCCGGGTAAGCTCGTCCAGGACCTCAGCGTGAATACATCGGTGGGCCTCCCGGTCAAACTGCACCGCGACGCCCCGGCTCATGAGTCCTTCCAGTAGCCCGCGAAGCTGGTTCTCCGGGATGTTGGTGCGAATGCTCAGATCTTTTTCCCCGATGCCGGCAAACTCCGCCTCCTTGAGGTACATCTCCACCATCTCAACCGGGTTGCCTTTTTCCAGTACGGCCAGGGCTTCCAGGGTGCCAGGCGCCGTACGCTTGCGCTTTTTTGGAGCCGGATGCAGTATCTGCCCCCCACCGATGGTACGCACGGGCGAGTAACTCCGCAGCACAAAATAGTCACCCCTTCGAACCACCACCGGCCTTTCCAGGCGAAGCTGGGCGTAACCGCTTGCGCCCGGAGCAAGCTCGTCGGTGTCCAGCAGAATCACAGTTCCTATGACCTCACACGTGCCAGCATGAAAACGTACCTTTCGGCGGTTCTTCAGGGCTCGTGCATCACTGTCCAGGTGATGGAGCCGCACGTCCACCATGTATGAGGGGATGAGAC
>JBKHJD010000186.1:0-4745 GCA_046538315.1 Syntrophobacteria bacterium | reverse complement strand
GCAGCGGGAAGTGGGATGCGCTTCGAGAAGGCAACGAATTTTTGTCCAAAACCACTTATCGAGGTGGCAGGGGTCCCGCTCATTGTCAGAACCATCCAAACGGCGCAAAAGGCAGGGATCCATCGGTTCACCATAGTAACCGGGTATCAGGCCGAGGTGTTTGAGCGCTTCTTGAAGCAGAAAACTTTGCCGAACACTGAAGTGCACTGTGTCCGGAATGAACAGTGGCAGCGCGCCAACGGCCTGTCCGTACTCAAGGCCCGAGATGCAGTCCAGGAGCCCTTCCTCTTGCTCATGGCGGATCATTTGTTTGAGGAAAGGATCATCAGCAGGGTGCTCGCCTCTCCCCTTCCGCCTGGACATTGCCGCCTTGCTGTTGATTTTAACCCCGGGAGTGTCTTCGACCTCGAGGATGCCACGAAAGTTCATGTGGTTGATGGATGCATTCTGGACATCGGCAAGAATCTTACAACCTACAACGGAGTAGATACCGGTATTTTCCTCTGTTCCCGCGCCCTGTTTGAGGCCCTCGATACTGCTGTTTCCGGGGGCGCGGAGGCTCTTTCCGACGGGGTTCGAGAACTCGCCCGCGAGCGGCGGATGCAGGCAGTGGATGTCGGTGAGTTGTTCTGGCAGGATGTGGACAATGCGAAGGACCTGGAACAGGGGGAAAAGCGCCTTTTGCGGAATCTGGTCAGCGAAACGGACAGCTGGTTGACCCGTCACATCAACCGGATCATTTCGCTGGGGGTTACTCGCCGCCTGGCCCGGACCGGCGTCAAACCCAATCACATCACACTGTTCAACTTCGCTCTGGGACTCATGGCCGCAGCCTTCATGCTCCAGGGTACCCATGCCGGATTTGTGCTGGCGTCCTCGCTGTTTCTGCTCTCCTCCATTCTGGATGGCTGTGACGGTGAAATCGCCCGACTCACGTTCCAGGAGAGCCGCATGGGGGCGTGGCTCGATGTGATCACAGACAACATCACTCATCTGGCGCTCTTTACCTGTATGACCATCGGGCTGATCCGTTGGTCGGGCTCGATCATCTATATCATTCCAGGAGCTCTCCTGCTCGGCGGATGCCTTTGCTCGGTTCTCATGTCCTTTATCGCGCACAAGCGACTGGGCAGAGACCGGGGTCTTATCTTTTCAGGGAGTCGCTTGCAAGAGGTTGCGACGTCCGGACAGCAAAAACGCCTCGCCGGCTGGCTGGACCGGTTTGCCAACCGGGATTTTGCCTACCTGTTGTTTGCTGTTGCATGTATCAACCGCCCTGGATGGTTTCTATGGATTGCCGGAATAGGGGCTTCTGTCTTCGGATTCCTCTTCTACCGCACGTTGAGCCGAAGCGGCGACACCTAGTGGAAGATGGCACGGGCCCCCCAGCCAAACTCAAAGTTTGAGGGTAGCAATGGTCAAACAAGCAATCATTGTTGCAGCAGGGCAAGGACGGCGGCTTTGGCCCTACACCAGGAATGTACCCAAGTGTCTGCTGAGGGTTGGCGGTAAAAGCCTCCTGGAGCACCAGGTCGAAGCACTCCTTTCTCAGGAGGTGAAACAGATCATGGTGGTGGCCGGGTACCAGGCGGATAAGATTTACACTGTCCTGGGAGACAGGGTACGCTACATCACCAACAGAGATTTCAGGGAGACCTCCAGTATGTACTCCCTCTGGCTGGCCCGGGAGTCGGCTCGGGATGGATTTGTGGTTATCAACGGAGATGTACTTTTCCACGTCGGGATTCTGAGAGCCCTGTTGCTAAGTCCTCACCCTGATGCCCTGGCTGTGGATTTCCAGGCAACCCTCGGCGAAGAAGAAATGAAGGTTCGGGTTCGGGGGGAAAGGGTCTGTGCCCTGAGCAAGACCTTGCTCGATGCTCACGGTGAAAATGTGGGCATGATCAAATTCAGCGCCGAGGGAAGCCGGATCCTTTTTGCCACCATAGAAGAACTCCTCCGTCAGGGTCTACGGCAGGTGATGATTCCCTATGCTGTGAGCGCCATTGCCTCTACGTATCCGCTGGCTGCGGTTCCTGTCAACGGGCTTCCCTGGATTGAGATGGATTTCCCTGAAGATTACCAAAGGGCCAGGGAGCACATCTATCCAGCAATTGTCCAGGATCTCCGATCGCCTGCACCCTCTTTGTCGACCTGTTCCTCCGAGCCCGAACCTTCCATGAAGTGCGGTCAAGAAGGAGAGCGGTGATCTGGCGGCAGGCCTTGATATTTCCCGATCCCGAACGAGAGTGGGCCTGGGCAGAGGAACCCCTGGTGGGACTTCCTGTTGTTGTACGCGTTCTCGTGACACTCGGCCGCGCTGGTATCCAGCAGGTGATTTTCCCGAAAGGAGCCGAAAAACTCAGGCCATGCGTGGAATATTGGCGGGCAAAAAAGGATTTCCCCCAGCTTCTCTGGGACGATGGAAAGCTTGAGCACGATCCTCCCGGCTCACCCTTTCTCGCGGTCCGAGGAGGGGTCCTTTTCGGACCCGATCTCCTTCACCGCTTCCAGGAGCAACTCCGGGGTTCTGCCACGGGGAAGGCCTGTCTGCCGTGTTCCGATTCGCTGCCTGTCTTGATCTCTCTCCCATTAAAAGAGGAAGGCAGCTTTCTGTGGAACAACAGCACGTTTGCTGAACTGTGCTCCAGGTCCAGGGGTCCGGCCTTCATCATCTCCGGGGATATATTTTGCCGCAGCACAAAGGAGCTGATCCAGCCGGGCAACGACCGGGAACTCCTGGCGACGGCGGGAAAACCCACCGACCGGTGGCACGTGCAGTGGGTCCGCGGCTGGAGTTTTCCTGCCCTGCGCTGGCTGGCCCGAGCCGGCGTAACTCCGAACGAGATCACCTGGATAGGGTTTGTGGTGGGGGTGACAGCCTGCCTTTTCATAGCCCGAGGGACCTACTGGAGTGGCATACTCGGCGCTGTTCTGCTCTACATTTCCTGGGTCCTGGACTGTATGGACGGTACTCTGGCACGGCTGACATTCTCGCAAAGCCATTTCGGCCAGATGCTTGATACCGTCCTCGGACATCTGACCAATCTTTTCATCTTCAGCGGGCTGATATGGGCGGTCTACGGCGGGAAATCGCTCTGGAAGGCAGGAGTGTATGCATTCTTTATCCTCGGGGGCATCACCGTGGCCTATCGGGTCTCCCGGATGCCGGAGAGAGTTCGGACCCGGAAAACCGGCCCCCCCGCCCAAGAAAGGCTTCAACGGTTCCTGGACAAGATCAACCACCGAGACTATGCCGTGTGGATATTCCTGCTGGCCCTTGTGGACGGTTTTAAAGTCTTTCTCTGGTTGAGTGTTGTGGGCATCCAGGTGTACTGGATGCTGAGTTTATGGCTCCGCCGCAAATGTAGTTAACACCTGGTAAGATGTCCGAGCGCTAGTTTCTGCCGGTGACCTCTTTGAGATCCTCTGTGTCCTCTTCTTCGATTTTTTCCCTCATCCTGGCAAGCAATTCCTGAAAGGAATGGTCCCGGATGATCTTCAGACACTGCGTGCGTAGATTGCGTGCCAGGCTTACGCCGTCCAGATAGATATCCTGCACCAGCCATGAGTCTTCCAGGTGGCACAGTTTAAAATCGATGTCTATGCGCCCTTCTTCCTCGTGGAAAACAGATGTATAGACCATGGCCTTGTCGCTGAGCACCTTTTCCTTGCGGACAGAGACGCTCAAATCCTGGAGGAATGTGCCTGCATTGGTGTATGCCACTTTTTCCAGAAGCTCGGTGAACAGAGAGACAAACGTAGTGCGCCCCTGAGGATCCTGTTCCTCCCAGTGCTGCACGAGGGCGTACTCACTGATGCCCCGGATGTCGAGCATGCTGTTTACCCGGCGACTCAGTTGGCCGTTTCGTTTTCTCTCTTCCGGAGTCAAGACCACGCTCTCGTCGGCGTCGGATTTCTTGATCTCTTTGACCGTATCCAAAACATCCACCACCACCTGGGTGGGAGTGAGCTTGGCCTGAGCCTCGCTCACCCGGCTCATCCCCACTGCAAGCAGAGTGCTTGCGAGCACAAGCACCAGAACTCTCTGCCTGATTCCACACCTGGGGTTCATGTTGCACCTTGCGCTCTCTGTGAAGGTTTTTCGTGGCTCAATTATCCCAGATGCACTTCTATGTGCGCACCTTACATGCCGGTAACATTCTGCAATTCGGCAACCGCCATATTGTAGTCGAAAATCGCCTTGTAATAATCGCTGGCGGTTCGGGTATACAGGCCGAGGGCGTCAAAAACATCCTCGGCAGGTCCTATACCGAACTTGAAGTTGGTCAGGTTCAGCACAAGGAGGGCTCTTCCTGCCTTCCTGGCTTCAAAGCTCAATTCCAGGCTGTCTTTTTTCTCGCTCACGCGGTGGTACTTTTCTTTGGTCTTGAGGGCAATGCCGGATTGTGCTCGCCGGAGGCGGTTTTGCATCTTGAGGTAGCTGGTCTTTTTCTGCTGGAGTTCAGCGTTGGTCTGAAAAAAATTGAGATCCCATTTGATGGCCAGGGCACCGCCCGCACTGAAATAGTTATAGTCGTCATCCAGAAAAGGGTTGTCCAGATCCGGCCGTCCCGGAGCCTCTGCATACCGCACCCCTCCAACGGCAAGGAGGCTTGGATAGTATTTTGCCTTCTCCGCCAGGTAACGGGATTTCTGGGCCGCTACGGCAGCTTGGAGCCGTCTGATTTCCGGATTTTTCACCTCTGCCTGCGCGAGGTAGTGTTGCAGCACCTGGAGTTCGA
>JBKHJD010000185.1:0-4746 GCA_046538315.1 Syntrophobacteria bacterium | reverse complement strand
ACAGGTCTTGAATTTATACAACTTGTTGAAGTTAATGCTATTTGGGAAGCCCTTCCTTCTTGCCTTCTTGTTGGAATGTTGCAAATGATGGAATACTGGATAGCAAAAGCATTATTCCACCATTTAAGTTCAGCCGCCGCAGCCACAGGCTACTATGGCCAGGTCGACTGTTCCAAATATCTCCTCGCTGGAGCCGGATGAGCCAAGCGAACTGAATTCATGATTGTATTGTCTCCATTTCGGGGATACCTGTCAAGCGTTTCTTCACCGCTATCACTCGCCAGAAGCTCTCCTCGGATCCTTCTTGAGTGCATCCAGGCCAGGAAGTCACGAGGTGTTAAACTTTACTTTTGGCTAACCACAGAGGGACTGAGAGTGACGAGCATAGGGCATAGAGCATAGAGAGAACTTTTCTTTTTGCCTGATCCCCCGTTGGTCTGCTACCGTCTCTCCCTGTCTCCGTGTCATTCCGTCACCGCATCTTCCCGCTCTCCCGAGTTTCCACTGCTCAGTAAGGTAGTGCCTAGTGAATTGCCGGAGAGTGTCGGCAGCCACAGGCTATTTCTCCTGATCGCTCAGGATTTTGATGGTATCTGCGATTTCCTGATTCGAAACTCCCCGTCGGATTTCTTCCATTCTGTGCATCACCTGGGCAAACCGAATGCCCTCCGCCGCACTTATCCATTCGAGCTGAAGCCGCTCCGGCCTGATACCCAGTTTCTCCATCTTTCTGCGAACCTTTTCAACTCGCTTTTCGGTCCAATGATTGGCGTCCACATAGTGGCAATCTCCAATATGACACCCACTTACCAGGACCACGGGGGCCCCTTTAAGAAATGCCTGCCAGATGAACTTTTGGTCCACCCGGCCCGAGCACATGGTTCGAATGATACGGACATTAGGAGGGTACTCGATACGCGAGGTACCGGCATAGTCAGCTCCGGCATAGGAGCACCAGTTACAGGCAAATACAAGGATTTTCTCCTTGGGCCCGTCTTCAAGCACGGCATCGGCCTGCTTGAGTATCTGCTCGTCAGTGAAATGGTTCATGACCACGGCATCAAAAGCACATTCCGCAGCGCAGGTACCGCAGCCAGCACATGCCGCCGAATTAACCACCGCGGGAGTCTTTTTCTTGACGTCCACCTGTATCGCATTGTAAGGACAGACTTCGGCGCACTTCCCGCATGATTTGCACCTTTCAGGGATCACTTCGGCCACGATTGGCTCTGTGGTGATTTGCCCATCGTGCATCAGCCTGATTGCGCGTGCTGCTGCTGCTGATGCCTGGGTAACACTTTCCTTGATATCCTTGGGACCTTCAGCGCATCCAGCGTAAAAAATCCCTCTACTGGCCGCATCAACCGGCAGCAGCTTGGGATGGGCCTCCAGGAAAAAGCCATCCGGCGCGAGCTGAAGACCCAGCATCTCCTGAAGCCTCTGGGTGCTTCCTGCCGGTTTGATTCCAAGGGCCAGCACGAGGGCGTCCAGTTCATGATACTCCAGCTTGCCTGTCGCCGTATTTTCCACCGCGACCCGCAGGCCTTTATCTGGCAGCTCCTCGATGGTACCGGGTAAACCTCTCACGTAATGAACCCCCAGACGGCGGCTCCGCCTGTAAAGATTTTCGAATCCTTTGCCGAACGCACGAATATCTACATAGAAAACCTTTATATCCATCTCGGGGTAGTGCTCTTTAAGGATGAGCGTGCTCTTTACGGTATTCATACAGCAAATGTTGGAACAGTAATCGCTGCCCTTTCTGGTACAACGGGATCCCACGCACTGGATGAACCCGATGGATCTGGGGCGCCTCCTGTCTGTGGGCCGAACCAGTTCTCCCCGGGTGGGGCCGCCGGCGTTGATCAACCGTTCAAACTCCAGGCTGGTGAGTACATTTTCAAACCTTCGGTATCCGTATTCGTCACGTTCGGTCGGGTCGTATACCTCCAGCCCGGTTGTTACAACGATCGATCCCGCCTTTTCCACAATTTCCTCATCGGACATGTGGAAATTGATACAGCCCTTGTCGCAGGCCTCCACGCATTTACCGCATACCACGGGATTATGACCGAGACATTCATGGATATTGATCACGTAGGCTGAGGGGACAGCTTGTGGAAAAGGAGCGTAAATCGCCTTGCGTGACGAGAGGCCCACATTGAATTCGTCCGGACGGACCACCGGGCAGACTTCGGTACAGGCCCCACATGCGGTGCACTCTTTCTCATTGACATATCGTGCTCTTTTCAAGATTTTTACGGCGAAATTACCCACATGGCCGTCAATGTCCACAACCTCGCTCAGGGTGTACAGTGTGATGCGGGGATGTCGACCGACATCCGTCATCTTCGGGCCGAGGATTCAGATGGAACAGTCCATGGTTGGGAAGGTCTTGTCGAGCTGGGCCATAGTACCGCCGATGGAGGCCTTTTTCTCAACCAGCACTACATCGTAGCCGTTGTCCGCAAGATCGAGGGCTGTCTGAATGCCGGCCACACCGCCCCCGATGACCACGGTGCGTTGTACAAGCGGCACCGTTTTCTCGGTAAGCGGCCAGAGAAGTTGCACCCGGGCCACGGCCATTTTCACAAGCTCGGCGGCCTTTCGCGTTGCAGCCTCAGGCTGGTTCAAATGTACCCAGCTGCACTGTTCACGAATATTGGCCATTTCCAACAGGTACGGATTGAGACCGGCGGACTGGAGCATCTGGCGGAAAGTAGGCTCGTGAAGCCTCGGTGAACAGGAAGCCACCACGATGCGGTCCACCCCGTGTTCAAGGATATCTTCCTTGATCTCCTGCTGACCTGGCTCGGAACAGGCGTAGCTCACGTCCTTGGCAACGACAACCCCATCCAGCCCGGAAGCCGTCTCAGCAACCATGCGGCAGTCCACCGTCCTGCCGATATTGAGCCCGCAGTGGCAGACGTAGACGCCTATGCGCGGCGTCTGTTCGGCCTCGAGAGAACCGTGTACAGCAACACTTGCTTCCATACTCGTACCCCAACAAAAATTATGCACGCGGCAACGGGTACTCGGTAACCCGCTCCCGAAGCCTTTATTCCCAATAGATGGTCTTGGCGATGACACTCGTCAGGTCCATCATCTCTATCCTGAGCTCCTCTTCCAGAAAGGGATCTTCCATGGTACATTGCAGGTGGATCTGGCACTTGGGACAGGAGGTGACCAGGAGATCACACCCGGTAGCACGAGCCTCCCTCAGGCGTTTTACCTGTAACGCTTTGCTGAAAGCATCACATCCGGTCCAGGCGCAGTTGCCGCAGCATATGGCCGCCTCGCCGCTATGCTCCATCTCCTGGAACCCCGCAGGTTTGAGCCGTCCGAGTAACTGTCTCGGGAGGTTCGCCCGTCCCTCCAGGCGACTCAACCGACAGGCGTCCTGAAAAGTCAACTTTCTGTCTGTTTCGCTGAAATCGACGGCTCCCTTGGCTATCTCGTTTTCAAGCAACTCGTAGATGTGTGTCACCTTTACATTCAGCTCCACCCCATACTCGGGGTAGTCGTGCGCCAGGGTCCGATAACACTCCGGACAGGCAGTGACCACCTCTTCAACCCCGAGGCGGTGGATTGAATCTGCGTTCAGCCTGGCGAGTCTGATGAAATTCTCCCTATCTCCTGACCAGAGCAGATCGTGTCCGCAGCATCGCTCATCTTCAAGCAGAACAGGTTGAATATCAAAAAAATTGAGCAGGCGCAGACTGTCCACCAGAATGGTGCAGGTTTGAACACCCAGGTGATTCCTGATGAACAGGTCGAAGTATGGGGCGCAGCCCCCGAAAAACAGAACCTTGCTGCTCGCATCAAGCCGTATATCTTTGGGAAGCCAGCTCCAGCGTTGTGGCTTGAGGCCGGGAGAGGTCATGGTTCGCATCAGAGATTGAAAAAAGCCTCCGTGAGCCTCGTGTCCATCCATGCCGGCCCTTTTGAACAGGTAGCGAATATCCCGGATAAATTCCGGAAAGTTAACAGCGGAAGGGCATCTGTCGAAGCAAAGCCCGCAGGTGAGGCAGGCCCAAACGTCTTTCTGGACAAGGGGAGAATCAATGTTGCCGGCAATCACGGAACTGGCCAGGGCTCGGGGGGAGAAATCCTTGCCGATCAGTGCCAGAGGGCAGGCGGATGTGCATTTTCCGCAGTCCTGGCATGCCAGGACATCGTGAAAGGAGATGATTTCGGCTACACGTTCCTTGCGTGTCGCCTCCGGCTCTCCTGCTCTCCTTGGAGTCACCGGAGTTTTTCCAAGGCTCCGGATTTCGTTGCAGAAGTTGTCTAGAAACTGCAACAAGGCATCCGACTCATCCGGCAGAAACGTAGCCAGGCGGAGGCGGTCTTTTCCCAGGCCCAGAAGTTCAATAATCTCGCGTGAATCCTGGATGTTGTCCCTTGCGGTAATCGTCCCGCTGCCATAGCGGCAGGTTCCCGGCTCGCATCCCACCAGGGCAACACCATCCGCTCCCAGTTCAAATGCCTTGAACAGAAGGGATTTGCTGATCCTTCCGGTGCAGGGAATGCGGACCATCTTTACCTCGGCAGGGATGCATGCCATCTGGTCCTGAAGGATTTGAAAGGCAGTATGCGGTCCCCAGTTGCATATGAACAGAATGATGTTGAGGGTGTCCATTTCCTTTCCGTTGTTCATGTCACTCCGGTCCCTTGTGCATGAAAATCGCAAGCGTTCACCGTTCAGGGTTTACTGTTCAGGGTTACCTCCGTTTCATTGAGCTT
>JBKHJD010000006.1:0-21102 GCA_046538315.1 Syntrophobacteria bacterium | reverse complement strand
AAAAAAGCGTATCATAAAATCGCTTTATGCGCAATCATTTTTTGCGCTCTGTATATATCCTGATCATCCGGTATATCCAGTCAAAAATCTGTACACAAAACGTACAGGAGGTTTTTCAGGAGGGGTGGTCTGTTGTTCCGCCCAGCCGATGGTACAGTAACCCAGGAAAGACCGCATGAAAGGGGGGTAGTATGCGAGGTAAACGTGCCTGGACGCTCCAGTCCTTTCTTATTTGCTTCTTTTGCAATGCCGTTTTGATCGGGGTATTTTTCTTCGTGGCGAGGCAGGTCCTCGCCGGGGTCCACCGTTGGCTTGATCCCCTGCTCGACAGGGGAGCCTCCGGGCTGCCCCATGATGTTCACGCAGGGCTCATGCATCTGGATCGGGTGATCGGTGGAGCCGAAGGCTTCCTCGCCGCCTTTATCTTCGGCCTTGGAGGAGGCATGAGCCTCATCCTCTGGCTCCTGGTCAACTTCCGCGGCCGCAGCCTCCTGGAGCGTGCCCGGGGGGAAGCTGTCCCTTCTTTGGAGATTCCTCCACAAGAGGAAAAGGTTCCCACTCCGGAGCCGAGTTACATTGAACCTTCTCCGGCGGCGGCCGTTGAGATGCTTGGCCTCCTGCAACGCCGGGGAAGGCTCATCGATTTCCTTCAGGAAGATCTGAACCTCTATGAGGATGCCCAGATCGGTGCCGCCGTTCGCACCATACATCAGGGCTGCAAGGAGGCCCTGGAAGAACACGTTGCGCTCACCCCCGTTTACGACGAAGACGAGGGCACTCCGGTCACCGTGGCTCCCGGCTTTGACTCCAGGGCTGTCCGGTTGACCGGCAATGTAGCGGGAGACCCCCCCTTCCACGGTACGGTTCGACACCGTGGCTGGCGCGTGGTGCGTATCGAACTTCCCCGTTCCCTCGCCGAGCAGAAACAGGATTGGATCCTGAGTCCCGCTGAAGTTGAAATAGAGACCGTTCAGTAATTCAGCCCTGCTCGGCGTGCGGGAAAAAAAATCCTCCCGGTCTTGCCTGGTTGAATGGAAGGCTCGTGGAGGCAGCTGAGCGCAAGAGAAGGAGTGTACGTTTGCAAGATTCGAAATTCATCGTCGGTATCGACCTGGGCACAACTCATAGTGTCCTGGCTTACACCAGAGCGGAGGGGGATATGAACGAGGAACATCATATTCACATCTTCCCTGTACCGCAGGTGGTGAACCCGGGAGAGGTGGACACCCATCCTCTTTTGCCGTCTTTTCTTTTGCTGCCCGGACCCCACGATGTTCCTCCGGGAGGCCTGGCCCTGCCCTGGGACCCCGAGGCCGCTTTCGCGATCGGGGAATTTGCCCGCAAACGCGGGGCGGAAATTCCCAACCGGCTGGTTTCTTCGGCAAAATCATGGCTTTGCCACAGCGGGGTGGATCGCACCCAATCCATACTTCCCTGGGACAGTCCTCCTGAAACTCCGCGGGTCTCCCCGGTAGAGCCTGCAAGGCTGCTGCTCAAACACTTCCGCGATGCCTGGAATCACGATATGGCCGGCGACGATCCGGCAGCCCTCCTGGAAAATCAGGACATCTACCTGACGGTTCCGGCTTCTTTTGACGCGGTCGCCAGGGAACTGACAGTCAAGGCGGCACAAGCTGCGGGGTTGGAAAATCTAACCTTGCTCGAAGAACCCCAGGCAGCCTTCTACGCCTGGGTGGAATTCCAGAAGGAGACCTGGCGCAGAGCCGTGCGCGTCGGCGAATCCATTCTCGTGGCCGATATCGGCGGCGGCACGACTGATTTCAGCCTCATCCAGGTCTGCGAAGAAAACGGCGAGTTGACCCTGCGGCGTGTAGCCGTGGGAGAGCATATCTTGCTGGGCGGAGACAATATGGACCTTACTCTGGCGTATGCCATCCGGGCAAAGCTGGCCCAGCAGGGCACCCACCTGGACACCTGGCAATTTCGGGGACTCTGGCAGAGCTGCCGCACGGCCAAGGAGCGTCTCCTGGCGGACCCGGAGCTGCAAGCCCAACCTGTGGTTGTCCTGGGCCGGGGATCATCGTTGATCGGGGGGACCATTCGAACGGAATTGTCCCGCACCGAAGTGGAAAGCGTGCTCCTTGACGGCTTTTTCCCCGTGTGCGAAAGCTCCAATCACCCCCAGAGCAAACCCAGGGCCGGTATGCGCGAAATGGGGCTGCCCTATGAGCCTGATCCGGCCATAACTCGACATCTGGCCCGTTTTCTCTCACGGCAGGCTGGAACCGGCGAGGGGTCGCTGGAGATCCCCTACCCCACGGCCGTGCTTTGCAACGGCGGGGTGATGAAACCGGCACTGCTTCGCCATCGGCTCCTCACCGTATTGAACCGATGGTCGGGAAACGGCGAGCTGCGGGAGCTTCCCGCTTCTGACCTGGACCTGGCGGTGGCCCGCGGCGCCGCGTACTATGGCCTGGCGCGGCGCGGCCGCGGCATTCGCATCCGAGGGGGAACCGCCCACTCATACTACATCGGCATTGAAAGCGCCATGCCCAGCGTTCCCGGCATCCCTGCTCCCATGAAGGCCCTGTGCGTTGTTCCCTTCGGAATGGAGGAAGGCACGGAAGCCGATATCCGCGAAAAGGAATTCGGCCTGCTCCTGGGAGAGCCCGCCGTATTTCACCTCCTCGCCTCCACTGTGCGCAAGAAAGATCAAATGGCAGAGGTGGTGGAAGACTGGTACGGGGAAATAGAGGAAATCAGCACCATGGAAACCGAGCTTCCCGCTGCCGAGACCGAGAAAGGTGGAACGGTGATTCCCGTCTGGTTGCAGAGTAAAGTGACCGAAGTGGGGACGCTGGAGCTTTGGTGCGTGGCCCGTGACGAAAAGCGACGCTGGAAGCTGGAGTTCAACCTTCGGGAGCGCAGCGATTAGTCCAGGGTACCACGGTGCAGGTCCTTGCGGAGAACTCCGCCGTATTCTCAAATGGCCTGTCGGGCAATACATCCGGCTCCCGGTAAAGATCGGCTGGAAGGTAACGAATGGATACCCCGTTTGACCACGAGGATGTCTCGTATCGATACGTTGTGGGCATCGACCTTGGCACCACAAACTCTGCGGTGGCCTATGCGGATCTGACTGCCGGGGAGCGGCAGGGCCGCCGCATCCATTTTCTGAACATCCCCCAGTTGACTGCTCCAGGCGAAGTCGGGAACCGGTCCATTCTGCCCTCTTTCCTCTACCTTCCCGGCCCCTACGAGCTTCCGCCGGGAAGCACAGCTCTTCCCTGGGATTCCGAGCGGTACTGGGCAGTGGGTGAATTCGCCCGCGAGCAGGGAGCCCTCGTTCCCGGACGCCTCGTCGCATCAGCCAAATCCTGGCTGTGCCACGGCGGGGTGGATCGCACCGCCGCCATCCTCCCGTGGGCGGCGGTTTCGGATGTGGAAAAAATCTCTCCTGTGGAGGCCAGCAGCCGCTACCTCCAGCACATCCGGGAAGCCTGGAATCATGTCGTTGCCGGCGGCCGGGAAGGCCACCTCCTGGAAGAACAGCTGATCATCCTCACGGTGCCGGCTTCTTTCGACGAGGTGGCCCGGGAACTGACCGTCAGAGCGGCTCAGACGGCCGGTCTTCCTCGGGTCGTCCTTGTTGAAGAACCTCTCGCCGCCTTCTACTCCTGGCTGTACCGACACCAGCAAGACTGGCAGAGCCGGATGCAACCCGGGCAGCTGATCCTGGTCTGTGACGTGGGGGGTGGAACCACCGACTTTACCGTCATCGCCGTCAAAGAGGGAGAAAGAGGATTGCGTTTCGACCGCCTGGCGGTGGGAGACCACCTCATGCTGGGCGGCGACAACATGGATTTGACTCTTGCCAGGGAGCTTGAGACACGGCTGCTGGGCAAGCCAGGGCAACTGGATTCCAGAAGATGGCACCAGCTCTGTCATCAGTGCCGCAAGGCCAAAGAGCTTGTTCTCGGCAGCCCCGGGGAGCATCCCAGCGCGGACATCGCCGTTGCCGGCTCGGGCGGAAAGCTTATCGCCGGGACGCTCAAAGGGACACTCACCCTGGCTCTGGTTGAAGAACTCATCCTGGAAGGGTTCTTTCCTTTCGTTTCACTGGAAGATACACCGGGGCAGGCGCGCCGCACGGGACTTGCAGAATGGGGGCTCCCCTATGTTCAGGACCCTGCGGTAACGCGCCACCTGGCGGCTTTCTGGCAGGATTACCGGCATCTTTTGCGCGAGGAAACAGGGAGAGCCGTTCTCTATCCAGAGTTTCTCCTCTTCAACGGCGCCGCCCTGACCCCCGGCACCATACGCAACCGCATTCTGGATGCCGTTCAGCTCTGGTTTCAGGAAGAAGCCGGAGAAAGCTGGAGGCCTGAAGAACTGCACAATCCTTCTCCAGAGCTTGCTGTCGCCTTCGGCGCTGCCTATTACGGTCTGGTCCGCCAGGGAGAAGGCGTGCGGGTGGGAGCCGGCAGTCCGCGGGCCTACTACGTGGAAGTTGCCGCAGGCCGGGAAGAAGCTCCGGATACGGGCATGTACACCGCAGTCTGCCTGGTCCCTCGAGGATCAGAGGAAGGCTTCGAGGCGCAACTCTCCGAGCCGGCCTTTCAGGTCCTCGCCAACCGGCCCGTTGTTTTCCAGCTTTTCAGCTCCAGCACGCGCCTTGCCGACCGCATGGGAGATCTCCTGAGCCTGGACGAGGAGGAAGTCAGCATCCTTCCTCCTATCCGCACGGTTTTGCGCTACGGCAAAAGGGCCGGCGCAAGAACGCTGCCTGTTCAGCTGGCGGTGCGACTGAGCGAGGTTGGCACTCTGGAGCTCTGGTGCCAGTCCCAGGCGAGCTCCCATCGCTGGCAGCTCCAGTTTGACGTCCGGCAGCAGGGGGAACCATCGGCTCCAGGCCCGGTGGCAGGCGAAACCATCGACATGGCACTTATAGAGCAGGCCCAGGACAGAATTCGCGCAGCCTTCCAGCGAGGCAAAACACCACATGCCGCTTCGCCCCAGAGCCTCGTCAAGGACCTTGTCTCCATCCTGGGATTGAACAAAGGTCAGTGGTCCACAGCGGTGATCAGGAAACTGGCCGATTCCCTCCTGGAGTGCGAGAAAGGCCGCGGCCGCACTCCCGAGCACGAGTCACGCTGGTTCAACCTGCTGGGGTTCTGTCTTCGTCCCGGCTACGGCGACCCTGTAGATGAGTGGCGCATAAGAGGTGTGTGGAAAATTTTTCACCAGGGCCTGCGCTTTCCCACCCAGGGCCAGTGCCGATCTGAATGGTGGGTCTTCTGGCGTCGCGTCGCCGGCGGGTTGAGTGCCGGCAAGCAGTGGCATATCTATCAGCAGGTCTCGGCTCATGTGCAGATTCAGAGGAAACAAAAGGCCGCCAAAAAATCCGCGAAACGGTTGAGCGTCCACGAGGAGCTGGAACTGTGCATGACACTCGCCAGCTTTGAACGACTTCCACCGGAGACCAAGGTGGAACTGGGGCAGTTTATCCTGGAAAAAATCCAGCGGGGAAAACCCAGAAACCAGGATCTCTGGTCACTCAGCCGGCTGGGTGCCCGTATTCCCTTCTACGGGCCTGTGGACCGGGTAATTCCACGTCAGCAAGCCTCTGTCTGGCTGAATGCACTTCTGGATGTGAACCTGACCGCCACCCGGGCCCTTGCTCTTTCCCTGGTTCAACTGGCCAGGCTGACAGGAGATCGGCAGAGAGATCTGCCGCAATCCGATCTGGAACGGCTGTCCAGATGGTTGGAAAAGGCGCCCGGAGGCGCCCACTACTCACAGTTATTGACCCAGCCCGCAACCAGCCTCAGCGAGCAGGAACGAGACTGGATTTTCGGCGAGGCCCTGCCCTCGGGTCTTGTCCTTGCCTCTGAAGACTGATAGACACCGACCGCCGATGGTTTCTAGCCCCCGTCCAGGTGAGGTTTTTCCCTGGTGCGAAACCAGCCTTCAGGGTCCTTGAAATACTCGTAGGTGTCCTCCAGAGAAAGACGGTGTTCTCTTTCCATGGCGGCGAGCATTCCGTAAAATTCTCTTTCTTCAGGGTTGTCTACGCTGTCGCGCAGGTCACCGTAAAATTTTTCGCCCCTGGCTTCAAACTCAACGGCGATCCTGACCGCCTCCATATCGTCGACGTCCACTCTGGCGGAGGTGTCCAGGGAGTCGACCACCTTTTTCAGGACCGTTCTCACCTCTGTGTCCTTTACCTTCAAAGGCAGACTCTCCGGCCATTTGCCCTGTTCTTCCAACTTGTGGTGCAGCTCCATGATCCTCTGATAGTGCTCCAGCTCATCATCGGCAATGGTTTGAAACATCACTTTGCCAAGAGGATTGCTCGTTCTCTCACTGTGTTTCAGGTAAAAGTCCCTCTCCCGCATCTCGTTGTCGAGAGCCACCTCCAGGGCCTTTATCCGTTCTTCGATTTTGCTGCTCATGCTCTCTCCTTTCCGGACGCATCCGCCCGTCGAACCTCCTGCACCCGTTTTTCCCGATGAGGCCACCTGTCAGAAAAACACCTGCCTCCTTTCGATTTGGACGGGATTTCTGGAGTCAATCTGCCTGCCGGCAGGACTCCAAGATAAGCACAACTTGGCTTGACGCAACATCCTCCTCTCAAAAGTTCCTTCAGGTGCAAAGGGGGGTAAGGGGGAATTTCGGAGCATTTCAAAATCCCCTCTCCGAGGCGTAGGCTCTACGAGCCGGAGGCCTATGTCCCCCTTTACAAAAGGGGGACTTCAAAGCTCCGTTTCGTGATTCACTGTCAACAAAAGGCGTTCGCCCGAGCACTTCCTTCATTGAAGAGCAACCATTCTGATGCCTTTACGCCTCCACCCACGGTGTCGTATGTGGGCAAAAGTCAGCGCCAGGGAAGGGGAAGGTATTTACCGAAACTATTTTGTGCTCTCTGTAGTAAGCACATTTTCAGTTTCTGACAACGGACAACGGACAACAAGCAACAGACACTGCCTGGAATCATCACACGTGGTTGCGCAGCTTGAGCTCGACAGGGTGGGGGTTCAAATAGACTTGCCGCTTCAGGTAAGGCTGATCGTACTTGCGCACGTAGTGTTTGACGAGTGTCAGGGGCACAATGAGGGGAACGTAGCCCTGTCGATACTGCTCGATGATCTCCAGCAGTTCCTGTTTCTCGTCAGCAGAAAGCTGCTTTTTGAAGTACCCCATCATGTGTTGCAGTACGTTTATATTTTTCTTGACGGTGGTCTTGAGCTTGAGGGCCTCCATGAGCAGGCTCTGGTACTGCGAGTAGAGTTGAGGCGTCGGAATGCCGCTGGCCTCGGCGACGAGCTTTCCCATAGTCCTGTGGTGCTTGGGACTGTGGGAGAGGATGAGGAGCTTGTGCTCGGTGTGGAAGGCAACGAGATTTCCCCTGCTCCGATTCCGCTTCAGAAGGTCCCTCCACCGCTTCAAGGCGAAGACCCGCTCGATAAAATTCTCCCTCAGCCTGGTGTCGTGCAGACGCCCTTCCTCTTCAAACGGCAGCAGGGAAAAATGTTCCATGAAAACGCGGGCGAAGACACCCACACCCTTTTTCCGGGGTATACCCTTCTCGTTGTAAATCCTGACCCGCTCCATGCCGGAGCTCGGTGAGTTGCTCTTGAAGATGAAGCCGCAGAGATCCTCCTTCTCCAGCTCCTGCACCCGCCTGCGAGCCCAGGCGACCATGCGCTCGGTGTGGTCGAGTCTCGTGCGGCTTGTGAGCAGGCGGGGGGATTCCGGATCTCCTTCCAGGTGCATGGACTCGCGGGGGACCCCGAGCCCACACTCCACCTCGGGACACACCGGCACGAACGCTACAAACTGTCCCAGGGTATCGGTAATGAACCGATCATGTTTATGGCCGCCGTCGTAGCGTACAGGCTCACCGAGAAGACAGGTACTGATTCCCAGCCGTATGTGGTCTTCGATCGTCATAGATCTTGCCTCCACAGTACACCATACTGCGCTTTGCCCCGGGACAGCGTCCCTAGCCCAGGAGGCGGTAGTAGCACGATGACGCAACGGCCCACACCAGAACCGTAATCGTCAGGAAAACGCAGGCGGCTGCAAGGCCCTTGTGGAAAATGTTCTCCCTCTTTCTTTCTGCGTAACCCAGGAGGAAACCGAGCATGATGCCGGCGCCGATGCCGCCGCCGTGACCCCAGTTGTCTATTCCCGGTACCAGCAGCCCGAAAACAAACAGCGCCACCACCCAGCCCCCGATCTGCCGGTAGACCGCCTGTCCGTAAATGCCGCCTCTGCTCTTGCCGTAGTAGAGCGAGGCGCCGATCAGGCTGCAGACAGCGGCGGAGGCCCCCAGGGTCAAACGGACCCCCGCCAGGTAGGAGACCAGAAATCCAATGACACCGCCGAGGGTATAGAGCGTCACCATACGGTGGACTCCGTATTCCCGCACCACCAGAGGCCCGATCTGCCAAAGCGCCAGCATGTTGAACAGGATGTGGAGAATTCCGCCGTGCAGGTAGTTGGCGGATACCACGGTCCACCAGCGGTGCCACAGGTCGATGGGAATGGATCCTGTCGCCCCCAGCAGCAAAAGGGTCTTGTTGCCTGGCGAGAGGAAATTGAAGGGGTTGGGCGAAAGAGTGAGGTTTGAGGGGTTGAGAACCAGCGAGATCAGGTACATCCCGGCATTGACATAGACCAGGGTCTGGATGACCTGCTCGGCACGCAAGAATCTTCGGGTCAACAAATTGTTCTTCCACCAGGCCCCGGGACTCGATATCCCGCAGTGAGGGCAGAAACGCTCGTCGGCACTGACCAGCTTGTTGCAGTTGGGACAGAGGATCGATCGTCTGGGCTCATTCGGCATGATTCAACCTGTGGAAAAATGGCAGGGCAGGTCAACAAGGAGACCTTATCCGGTGGAAAAATGGGGTACGAAGCCGTACTTTTCGTAAAGCCTCTGGGCCCTGGGAGATTTGACGAACTCGAGAAACCTCAGGGCATTTTCAGGGTGGGGAGCCTCCTTCAGTTTGCACATGTAGTACTGGATGCTCTCCCTTTGATCCAGAGCCTCGCCCGGTTCGATCACCCCGACCGCCAGATTGGCCTGTCGCGCATGGATGATCTCGGTAGCCCATACCGGCCCAACATCTACGGTCCTCTTCGCAATGCGAAGAGGGGTCTCCCTGTGGTGCACCAAGGTCAGGATGGTCGTTCCTTCGGCTCGCTTTTCCTCCATGATCCTATGGACGAGATCCTCTCCCCCGGCCTGGCGGTACATATCGACAATGTAGCAGGCAATGTCTTCGTACTCGGGATCGGGCTGGGAAATACGCACCTCCGAGCCGGCGAGATCGAGTACCGATCCGATCCCGGCGGGGTTGTCCTCCGGCACCATGAGCACAATCCGGTTGTGCAGGTAGAGAAACGGGTCCCCGGCGCAGATGAAGCCCTCTCTCTCCAGCCGCTCCATGGCGGCCCTGGATACAGAGGCGTATACGTCGGGAAGGACATCAATCACCTTTCCTCGAAAAACCGCCCCCCTTGCCAGGATCTGCTTGAGCTCCAGCCCCGGCGGCAAGGTCTCGTAGAAGATCTTCTTGACGTCAGCGTTTTCTTGTTGAAAGGCCTGGAGAAGTTCCTCCATGACCATGAATTGATTCCCTGCGACAAAGAGGATCAGGTCTGCCGAGTCGGCGCATTCCAGGTTGTGCAGGTCATCCTCTCTCCCGGCAGGGATTACCGGGTAGCTGTGGTCTTGCTTTTGGGCACCCATGGCGAACCTTTGACAGGATTAACGGGATTTACATGATTTCTTCGGTTTTCTTATATCCCGATCATCCTGTATATCCAGTCAAAAAAAGGAAATCCCTGTGCAATCAGGTTACCTGGCAATCAACTCCAGTTGCCCCGGCGTCAGATACCAGCGGAGCTCTCCGCTATGGGTGGGAAGTTCTTTCACATCGATTCGGCCAAGCCCTCCTCTGACAAAGTGAATGCTGCTCCTGGAGCCGTCGGTGAGCAGAAATGAGGCCACTTCGGCCAGGGACGGCAGGTGGCCTGCAATGAAAACAGCACTCTTGCCTTCGTGCAGTTTGAGATATCCGATTGTTTCCTCTGCCGGGGTCATGGCCTTGACCTTATCCGTCTCGACGATTTCTCCTTCGGAGTAGCCCACTGCCCTGGCGACAATGGCGGCGGTTTGCCTGGAGCGCTTTTTGGGGCTGGCGATGATCACATCGAAGCGAAGGCCCATTCTCTTTACGGCTTGAGCCGCGGTAGAGATCTGGGCCTCGCCCTCCGGGCTCAAAGACTCCTCCGGATCCTCGTCCTTGGAAAGATTCGGTCCATGTTGCATGAGATAAATCTCCACGATTTCTCACCTCCTCATCATCTCCATCGGTTACCCATCTCCAGCAGCTGTTGCCGAGATGCACTCCCGGGAACCTTGCTTTGCCTGAATTCCTGCGACAGGCATTTTCTAATCCTACCCGTTTTTTCCCCGCCTGCCTAGGGTGGAGATTGAAACTTGACCTGGTTCTCTTCCAAAAAAATGATGGTGGTCTGGCTCGGCCGGTTCGGGTTACAATGACTATGCTTGCGGAGAGGACAGTTTGCCGTACAATGAATCCAGGGAGGAAACACGTCATGGTGATGGCATCAAAGAAACACTTCGTCTCTTTTGCGCTCTCTGTATTCTGGCTGGCCATGGCCGCTGGTCCGGCCTTCGCCGCCGACAGGCCGCCGGCGCCGGGGGAGATTTTGCCGCCGTTCGAGCTGCCCATGCCTCAGGATGGGAAGGTCAAAGACTATCTGGGTCTTTCCGGCAGCGGCAGCTTCACCGTTCCCCAGATCAAGGCGAAACTCGTTATCGTAGAAATCTACAGCATGTACTGCCCGCATTGTCAGCGCGGCGCCGCCAAGGTCAACGAACTCTACCACGCCATCCAGAAAAGACCAGAGCTTCGGGACAAGATCAAAATGATCGGCATTGCCGCCGGCAATACCCCCTTTGAGGTGGATTTTTTCCGGGAGACATACGACGTCCCGTTCCCCCTTTTTCCAGACCAGGATCTCTCCATTCACAAGGCCCTGGGCGAGGTGAGGACCCCGTACTTCATTGGGGTGAGGATACAACCTGAGGAAACTCACCAGGTTGTCTACTCCAGGCTCGGCGGCTTCGAGGACGCCGGGAAGTTTCTCGCACTGGTTATCGATTTATCCGGACTCGAGTAGGAGGGAGTATCATGGTAAGGAAAAGATATGGTGTGCCCATCCTGGCGCTTGCACTGGCGCTGCTTTTTGCCTGGACTCAGGCAGCCCTTGGTCGCTCTTTAGCCTTCGAAGAAAATATCTACGATATGGGAAAAATGAAACCCAGGGACAGCGTGCCCAAACTCAAAGAGGGCGATCCCGCCCCCGATTTCACCCTCCCGGCGGTGGGAGGCGGGGAGATTTTCCTGGGACAGTATCGCGGCAACAAGAACGTGGTGATTTCTTTTGTGCCCGCTGCCTGGACGCCGGTATGCTCGGATCAGTGGCCCGGCTACAATATTGCCAGGGACTTCTTTGACCGGAGCGACGCCATCCTGCTCGGTATCACGGTAGACAACGTCCCCACCCTCTATGCCTGGACCAATCAGATGGGCGAGAAGTTGTGGTTTCCCGTGCTTTCCGATTTCTGGCCCCACGGGGCTGTAGCGGCGAAGTACGGCGTGCTGCGCTCCGACGGGGTCAGCGAGAGAGCGCTCTTCATCATCGACAAGAGGGGTATCATTCGCTACATCGATGTGCACGATATAAACGAGAGGCCGCCCCTGGAAGAGCTCGTCCGCGAGCTCCAGAAATTAGAGGGAGAGGGTATCTGTTCACGAACTCAATGAATTCGTGAATAATACAGGCTAGATTCCCCACAACCTGGCGGCCTTGCGTTTGTACCCCTCCTGCTCGGCAAGCAGGTCCAGATGGGCGGTGGCCACATCCTCAACGGCCAGGGCCTCGGCGTCTCCGCCCTTGCGGCAGTCAATGGTTTTCAGGTAACCGCGGCAGCAGTCGCAGACATCCACCCGGTAGAGATCCTCCTGCTCACCGTAGAAGTAGTGGAGGTCCTCCTTTTTTGTGGTGGCGCAGAAAGGACATCCTAGACGCGGTATATGCCACATAGCGCCGCAGAATGAACAGAGGACCCGGCGCCTGCCCTCTTCGCCCACCAGTGCCGCCATGGCCGGCGGTGCTCCGCATACAGGACAGTATCCGTGCAGCCACTGGTCGAGGGAAATGCGGCCGGCGACCCGCACTGCTGCTGCAAACAGTGACGGCTGGAGGCTCAGTTTCACCAGAGCCCGCAGCACGGCAGGTTCTACCTCCAGGCGAGCCGCCGCCCGTTCCATGGGTTCTGTATCCTCATTGAGCGCCGCTGAGATCAGTTCATGGAGATCAAGCCTTCCGGAATCCATCGCCTCAAGCAACCCTCTGCCGGCTCCGGCAAGCACCGGATTCTCCTCCAGAGAAAGGTGGCAGAGATTGCGAAACAGCCTTGAGGCTGTCTCCCTATCCACGGGAAGCCGTTCCCGCTCAAAAAGGGAAAAACCCTCGCCGATCTTTAACCGGACTCGATCTTCCGAAAGATCCGCCTCCGGGGCGGCCGTTTCCTTCTGGATCTCCTGCTGGGCGCTCAGCACCTTGGCATAGAATCCCAGTATTTCCTTATACTCGGTTCTCTCCCGCCTGAGTTGCTCCAGTCGATCCATCATCTGCTGGTACAGATGGTCGAGATCTGCATGCATAGTAGTACACCTTTCCTGTTGAAAAGATACACAAACGTTTATCCACAACCTTCACCCTGAACGCGCCGGCATGATAGCACAAAAACAGGAAAAGCCTCTACAGGGCCGGGGGTGAAAGAGGAAGGCCCTGAGCCTTTCAGGTCAATAAAAAAGGGAGGGACGAAGAAGGTCCCTCCCCCTGAGGTTTACAGCGCTTCCTAGCGGGAGCGCGACGTGTCCACAATGCTGCCCAGCATAGCGGCGCCGGCAATGAGCCCGGTAGCAGGCCGGAAAAGCCTGCGCAGGGCCAGCTTTCGGCTGATCCCCGCATTGTTCTGCGCTATGGCAAACTGGTGGTAGATCATGGGATCATCCACCACCAGAAAGATCACCCGCACATAATCTGCGTCGATGAGCTGGGCCTTACCGTAACCATCTTTCTTGAGCTCCGCCAGCCGCTTGTTGGCCAGGGCCAGCATCTCGTCCCGATCGCCAAAGTTCATGGCGCCCGTGGGACAGACTTTGACACAGGCGGGCGGCAGACCGTTTTCCACCCGGTCGATGCACATGGTGCACTTGGAAATCAGACCGGTTGCTGGATCCCGCCGGGGGATATCGTAAGGACAGGACTGCCGTAGCTCTTCGAAGGCCGCGGCATCCAGTTGACGGGTTTTTTCCGTGTAGATCACGGCGCCGGTTGCTTCATCTTTTATGATCGCCCCGCTGATGTAGCCTTCGGCAGTATCCTTGCAGGGGGGCTCTATACAGTGCCGGCACTGATCCGGGAAGAAGTACCAGTGCAGCTTGCCTCCGGAAACCACCTCGCTGAACCGGACCAACTTGAAGGTGCTGAAGGAGAGATCTGCTGGGTTCTGGAAGCTTCCCCAATTGTGCGTTTCGGTGGCCGGCAGCTTGTTCCACTGCTTGCAGGCGATCTGGCAGCCCCGGCAGGCCGTGCACCTGGTGGTATCAACGAAAAATGATTTGTCAGCCATTCAGATCACACCTCCTTCTATGCCTTTTTCACGTTCACCATAAACGCTTTGGTTTCCGGGATCTTGGTGTTGGGATCACCAATGGCGGGGGTGAGCAGGTTGGAGCTGTCACCGCCGTCCTTCGGAGTGACCCAGCCAAAACACCAGGGCAGGCCCACCTGATGCACGGTGGTGCCGGCAACCTTGAAGGGCCGGAAACGCTTGGTGACAATGGCCACCGCCTCCACCTGACCACGAGCCGACTCCACAATGACGCGCTCGCCGCTCTTTATACCCCTGAGTCTGGCCAGCTCTTCGCTCATCTCGCAGAACTGCTGCGGCTGCGCCTCCACCAGCCAGGGCTGCCACCGGGTCATCAGTCCGGTTTGCCAGTGCTCGGTAACCCGATAGGTGGTACCGACAATGGGATAGCGCGGGTCGCAGGTGGCCCGCTTGTCCATGGCGGTCTCGAACTCGGTGATAGTCGGGTTGATGAACTGGCTGCTCATCAGGTTCTTTTCAACCGGGCATTCGAGGGGCTCGTAATGTTCAGGGAACGGCCCGTCGGCCCGGCCCGGCCCGAAGATGTGGGCATGCCCCTCGGGCTTCATGATGAAAGGGTACCTGGTCTCCGGGTTGAGCTCGCCCTGGGCTGTGAGCATTGGCGGCCAGCCGCCGTCGGGCACATCGCCCACCCATTTGCTGCCGTCCCAACGGATAACCGGATGCTCCTTGTCCCATGGGCTACCGTAACGGTCCACCGAGGCCCGGTTGTAGATAATCCGTCGGTTCACCGGCCAGCACCAGGACCACTCGGAGTAAAGGCCGATGCCGGATTTGTCCACGGTGTTCCGGCGGGCGGCCATGTTACCCTGCTCGGTGTAGCTCTGGCAGTAGAGCCAGTTGCCCGAAGAGGTGGAGCCGTCGTCCTGCAAGTAGGCAAAGCTTGGCACCAGGGTGCCTTTCTTGAAGCTCTTGCCCTTTACCGTCACATCCTTCTGGAAATAGCCGTTGATCTCCTTGGCCACCTTGTGAGGATCGAACCTGCCGTCGGTGGTGTAGTCCCACTTCAGCTTGAGGATGGGTTCCGGGAAAATGCCGCCTTCTTTGGCGTAAAGCTCCCTGATCTTCTCGAAGAGCTCCACCATGATATCGCCATCCGGGCGGGCAGTCCCGGGAGGTTCCGCCGCCTTGTAGCGCCACTGCATCCAGCGGCCGCTGTTGGTAATGGAGCCTTCCTTCTCCATCGAAGCAGCGCAGGGCAGGAAGAAAACCTCGGTTTTGATTTTCTTGGGGTCCATGCCCGGGGCCTTCCAGAAACAGCCGGTCTCGTTCTCAAACAGGTTGACGTTTACCATCCATTCCAACTTTGTCATGGCCTGACGGGTTTTGTTGGAATTGGCCCCGGAGCACGCCGGATTCTGACCCCAGGCAAAGAAGCCGGTAAACTCACCCCGGTACATGGCATCGAAGAGATCCAGCCAGGTATAGGTTTTGCCGTCATCAACCTTGGGCAGCCAATGGTAGCCGAAGTCATGGCGAGAAGTGGCGGCCTCACCGAACATGGACTTGAGGAAGCTCACCGAGTACTTGGCGTAGTTGCTCCACCAGTTGGCACTGAGCGGATCGTTGGTCGCCGGCGTCCACTTCTCATTGTACCTGGCCAACGAAGTGTTGGAAGCCCTGGCCGTCTTCAAGTAGCCGGGCCAGATGTGCCACAGCAGGCAGTGGTCAGTGGAACCCTGGACGTTGGACTCTCCGCGCAGGGCGTTGACACCGCCTCCAGCCACTCCCATGTTACCCAGAAGCAGCTGGATCATGGCCATTGTCCTGATATTCTGAACACCAACGGTGTGCTGGGTCCAGCCCATGGCGTACATGATTGTCCCGGCCTTGCCCGGCTTGCCCGTCGCGGCGTAGGTCTTGTAGACTTCGACCAGGTCCGCTTTCGGGGTTCCGGTGATCGCCGAGACCTTGTCCAGGGTATAGCGGGAGTAGTGTTTCTTGAGCTGCTGGAACACGCAGCGGTTATCTTGCAAAGAATAGTCCCTCTTGGGAATGCCCTTGCTGTCCTTTTCAAAGGCCCAACAAGACTTGTCGTACGATCTGGCCTTGCTGTTGTAACCGGAGAAGAGTCCATCCTTGAAGCCGTACTTGTCGCCCAGGATGAAGCCGGCATTGGTATAGTACTTGACGTACTCTTCATGAATGAGGTTGTTTTCAAGGATGTAGTTGATCATCCCGCCAAGGAAGGCAATATCAGTCCCTGAACGCAAGGCGGTATAGAAATCAGCCTTGGCGGAGCTTTGGGTGAAGCGGGGATCGACGCTCAGAAGGGTGGCCCCGCTTTTCATGGCCTCGGTGACCCACTTGAACGAGATCGGGTGGTTTGCCGCAGCGTTGCTTCCCATAATCAAGACGCAATCGCTGTTGCCGATATCGATCCAGTGGTTGGTCATTGCGCCGCGTCCGAACGACTCTGCCAGAGCCGCAACCGTGGCGCTGTGTCAGATACGGGCCTGGTGTTCGATGTAGACCAGACCGAGAGCCCGCATCATGGCCTGCAGCGGCCAGCATTCCTCGTTATCGAGGGCGGCGCTGCCCACGTGGGCAATCCCCTCGGTGCGGTTGACCAGTTGGCCCTCGTCGTTTTTCGCCCTGAAGCTTGCATCGCGGCTCTTCTTGACCCTTCTGGCGATCTCGCTCAGGGCCCAATCCCAGGATTTCTCTTCCCACTGCTCACTGTAGGGAGCGCGGTAGAGCACCTTTTTCGCTCGATTCTCAGTGGTGGCCAACTGGTAAAGAGCGGCCCCTTTGGCGCACAGCGAGCCCTGGTTGATGGGATGGTCTGGATCACCTTCTGTGTTGATGATTCTACCTGATCCGTCTCTGGTGGTGTGGACGATGAGGCCGCAGCCAACTGCGCAGTAGGGGCAGATGGTCGTGGACTCCCTGGCCCAGCGAATCCTGAGGGCCTGAGCATGGGCCTTGACCGGTCCCATGTCGAATCCCAGTCCACCGAGCGCCAGGCCTCCCACTGCAACACCAGAGATTTTCATGAAATCTCTTCTTGTAATCTGCATGGGATTTCTTTACCCTCCTTTCATATTTTTCTCTTGGCGAATATCCTGCGTCCCGTGTACCAGGTCTGGCCGCTTCCCACCCCCTTCCTTTTATGGTTCGTGGAGCTGGATGCAATGGTTATGGTTACAGGCCTTCCCTTGCCCGTATCCGGGCACAATATGCTTCCTCCGCCAACGAGAAGCGAAATCACTTGGGGGTTGACTGAGTCAGAATCGGGCCAGCTTCCAGTCCGGCTGAGGAGGTTGAAAAAAATCCCTTGAACGTGTATGTGAATCTGGTTTGAATAGAGGAAAAAATGTAAACGGTTACGTGAGTTGCCGACCCAATTACTAGTAATTAAACAGTACCTCTTCGGGGGTTGTCAAGATAAAATAGCTTGTGTCAATAATAACATATGAGACCACACACGATCCGGATCAGTTGATGAAGGTACAACGGCGGTTCCGGCAAGACATTGATCGAAGAGCTGGCAAGAATTGACTTGAGCATCAATCACAATTAAATAGTTATGTCAATAGTGACATATGGTAATCTGCATCAGTTGATACAGGGTACAATGTTGCTGCCCACAACATCATAGCAATTCAAGAGCCAGGAAAAAATTGACTGACGGATTATGGTAAATTGATATGTTTGTCGACACATTTGAAGGAAAAAAGCAGCGGACAGGGCCGAGGGAAAAAACAAGGCAAAGCTTTATCTGGAGGAGGCGATGACAACTAGACACGGCTTCCAGCTGATACGGGCGAGCAATATCAATGAACTGCGAACAAGCGCGGAGCTGTTCCGCCACATCAAGACCGGGGCTGAGGTGCTGTCGCTGATGAATGAAGACGAGAACAAGGTCTTCGGTATAACCTTCCGCACCCCGCCTGCCGATTCAACCGGCGTCGCCCATATTCTGGAGCACTCAGTGCTTTGCGGCTCGCGCAAGTATCCGGTGAAGGAGCCCTTTGTGGAGCTCATGAAAGGCTCGCTCCAGACCTTTCTCAATGCCTTTACCTATCCCGACAGAACCTGCTACCCTGTGGCAAGTCAAAACCTGCAAGACTTCTACAACCTCATAGACGTATATCTCGATGCCGTCTTCTACCCCCGGCTCACCCCTTTCGTCTTCCAGCAAGAGGGCTGGCACTTTGAACTGCAAGAGCCGGAAAGGTCTCTCACCTACAGGGGAGTGGTCTTCAACGAGATGAAGGGGGCCTACTCGTCTCCGGACAGGGTCCTGGTGGAGTACAGCCAGCAGTCCCTCTTCCCTGATCATCCCTATGCTCTGGATTCAGGGGGAGATCCCAGGCGCATTCCGGGCCTGACGTACGATCAGTTCATATCATTCCATGAAAATTACTATCATCCCTCCAATGCCCGCGTTTTCTTCTACGGTGATGACGATCCCGACCAACGGCTTCGCCTTCTCAATGATTACCTGAAAGACTTCGAGGCAAAGCGAATTGATTCCACCATACCGGTGCAACCGCGGTTCGAGACCCCCAGGCGCCTCAACCGGGCATTCGCCGCGGGCGAAGACGCGGGGGTCCGGGCGAAGGGCATGCTCACGCTCAACTGGCTGTTGCCCGAGACCGCCGATGCGGAAACCAACCTTGCCTTCCAGGTACTGAACTATATACTCCTGGGCATGCCCGGTTCTCCTCTGCGCAAGGCCCTCATCGACTCGGGCCTGGGCGAAGACCTCGCCGGCGTGGGACTCGAGGACGAACTGCGCCAGATGTACTTTTCAACCGGACTAAAGGGCATCGACATCGCCGCTGCCGATCGCATCGAGGCCCTCATCATCCAGAGCCTGACAACCATGTCCCGGGACGGAATCGATCCCCTGACGGTGGAGGCGGCATTGAACACCGTAGAGTTCCGCCTCCGGGAGAACAACTCCAGGAATTACCCTCGAGGGCTGCTGCTCATGCTCCGTGCTCTGACCACCTGGATCTATGATGCCGACCCCCTCGCTCTGGTCGCCTTTGAAACGCCCTTTACCAGGGTAAAAGCGCATCTGGCTGCCGACTCCTCTCTGTTCGAGGGCATGGTCGAGCGTTTCTTCCTCAAAAATCCGCACCGCACCACCCTCATCCTGGAGCCTGATACCACCCTGGCGGAAAGAGAACAGGCCGAAGAAAGGGACCGTCTCGCTTCGGCCCGAGTGCGAATGAGTCCCCAGAAGCTGGAGCGCATCGCCCGTGAAAACCGCAAGCTCAGGGAAATCCAGGAAACCCCTGACCCTCCCGAGGCGCTGGCCGCCATCCCCACACTGACGCTCGCTGACCTGGACAGGGAAAATAAAATCATCCCCCTCGAGGTGATGGATCACAAAGGCACCCCCCTGCTCTATCACGATCTGGCTACCAACGACATTGTCTACCTCGATGTGGGCTTCAATCTTCACTCCATGCCGGAGCACTACCTATCCTACGTGCCCCTTTTCGGCCGGGCACTCATCGAGTTGGGCACAGAGTCGGAAGACTTTGTAACGCTCACCCAGCGAATAAGCCGGAAGACAGGCGGAATCTGCTCTCTGACCCATGCCTCCGCTGCGAAAGGCAGCGAGCGGGCTTCTGCCTGGCTCTTTCTGCGGGGCAAGGCAATGCTGCCCCAGAGCCATGAACTGCTGGGCATTCTGGAGGACGTTCTCTGCACGGTTGACCTCGACAACCAGGAGCGCTTTCGCCAGATGGTCCTGGAAGAAAAAGCCCGGCAACAGGACGCGTTGGTCCCTCATGGCCATATGATGGTCAACCTGCGCCTGCGCGCCTACTTCAGCGAGGCCGACTGGGCCGCCGAGCAGATGAAAGGAGTGAGCTACCTTGCTTTTTTACGGGAACTCGCCGGCAGGGTGGATCATGAGTGGCCCAATGTCCACGCAAATCTCGAGCAGATGCGGCAAATCCTGGTCAACCGCAGGAATATGCTCATCAACGTCACCATTGACAATGCCGGCTGGTCTCACTTCGAACCTCAACTGGGCGATTTTCTGGAAGCATTGCCGGAGACAGCCGTTGATCCCGTGGAGTGGTCGCTGCAAAAGCCCCCCGCTTTCGAAGGCATGACCATTCCCACTCAGGTCAACTACGTGGGCAAGGGAGCCGATCTCTACCGGCTGGGCTATCGCTTTCACGGCTCAGCCCAGGTAATCGCCCGTTACCTGCGAACCGCCTGGCTCTGGGAGAGGATTCGCGTCCACGGCGGCGCCTACGGAGCCTTTTGCCTCTTCAACCGCCTCTCTGGTATCCTTACCTTTGTCTCTTACAGAGACCCCAACTTGCAAGAAACCCTGGAGGCCTTCAATCAAACAGCCCGGTTCCTGCGCAGCAGCCCCATCACGGATGAGGAACTGAGCAAGAGCATCATCGGCACCATCGGCGACATCGACACCTACCTGCTTCCTGACGCCAGGGGATATACCTCCATGGTGCGCTACCTGAGCGGGGAGACCGACGAGGAGCGCCAGCGTCTGCGCGAGCAGGTGCTGACCACAACGGTTGCCGAGTTCAGAGCTTTTGCCGATGTCCTGGATGCAGTGAAGGAGAGCGGGCTGGTGAAAGTTCTCGGCTCAGCCGGTGCCATTGAAAAGGCCGCCGCCGAGCACCAGGGGAGGATGCATGTGGTCCGTGTACTCTAGATCCGGCTTCCCCGCCGGCCAATTCCTTCTGCCGCTGACACGGGAATTTGTTGCATCAACGCAACAGCGGACTCGAGTACTTCCTGGTGAGAATAGTGTATGCCTTCAGTCGTTCCATAGACGGCAGGTTGCGGATGTCCTCGAGAACCCGGAGGATTCCACCCTGACGGCGCAGTGCTTCGTCATCGGCGAGCATCCTCAAGGTAAAATCTCGAAGCAGGCTGCGGTAGGACTCCACAAGACCGATGAATCTCACGCCCGCTACGTGGAAGCTTTCCTCCTCGTCCCGGTTTGCCTGGTACGAACGGGTCCATACCGTTTCTCCTGCCAGCCGGACGGAATTCATAGTATCCGGCAAAAGGAACTCCAGGGTGACCCTGTCTTCAATCTTGATGGGATGGGCGATCTTGATGAAAATCCCCTCGGTGCCCAGATTGATCCCCTTGCCCATCAAGGTGGTCCCATCGGGGAGGTCACAGCGCACATCCAGGTACACTGGAGCCCGTAAACTCTTTCTCCTGGCCCTTTGTTGCATGTGTTCCCTGCTGTTCGAGCCGGCAGGCGGTCACGCCGCCCTCGAGGCACCTGGGCATAAACCCGGGGCGAGGCCTGACCGAGAGCACGAGCCTGTTTCTCCGGCACCTGAACCGGACAGGCACCTATACGATATGCAAGATACAGGCCTTTTCGGTCAGCCTGCAAG
>JBKHJD010000184.1:0-4790 GCA_046538315.1 Syntrophobacteria bacterium | reverse complement strand
GCTCTGAATGTACTGTTTCAGCGCTTTCAATACCTCCTCGTCGGCAGCGAGGAACATGTGGTGCAGACGCACAGCGTAGCCGGATTTGCATACCCTGATGCCGATGATCGAATGAGTGTTGTCGGTAATGGTGAGATGAACCGGTATGGCCAGCATACGGGAAATGGATTCGTGGAGCCTGGCAACAGCCATTTGGTCCGGTCTGTCCATCAATCGCGTCGATGCGAATAGAGATTTTTCTGAACACTACCGCCCTGGAGCCTTTCTGCCCGCAGGGCCTGCACCATCTGCATTTCTAACAGAAAAGCTCGCCGCAACACCAGCATAAGTTTCAGGGTTTCTGGTCTGAGCCTCGCTGGGAGAGGATCGCTTACTTCAGGACCGGTTTTTTGGCTCTTCCGGAATTTGATCGGATGGAATAAAAACATCTGAATATGGCAAGGGTGATCTGTTGCTGCCAGGGCACATTCATCTGGGAAGACGCCTCCCGGAGGCACCTGTATGGCGTGATTGCATGCCGCAAGAATCGCGCGTTTTTGCCGGCGCAGCTCCCGTGGCCTAACGCTCGAGGGTGATTCGAGAACCAACGCAATTGATGGCGAAGGTGCTGGCCAACTCCCGGCTCAGGCGGCAGTTGGGCCGAAATCCGGTACAGTGGCCGGTGATCACCAGTTCGGCCCCCGAGTCTTTGAGGCCGGCAACGGTCTGACTCAGAACTTCTTCAGTTGCTTGCGCCAGGTGCAGTCCGCCCACAATCGCATATATACGCTCGTTGCCGGTGACTTCGCAAGCGTAGCGGACGGTGTTGATAATTCCCGGATGCGAGCAGGTGGAAATGATCACCAGGCCCTTTTCTCCCAGGTCCACCACCAGGGCCTGCTCATCCAGGAGAGGGTCTTCCATATCCTGTCCATCTCTGATGTACCTGGCTCCAGACATGGGACCCTCAAAATCGGTGCGGCGGGGAATCTCACCAGTGAGGTAAACCCCTTCACGCAGTTGCTGGACTGCGGTGTTGGCGTGTACCTGAGCGCCGGCTTCCTCGAGCTTATCACGGTCGAGCTTCCATGGGCCAACCTTTCCCCTGGGGGTGACCAGGTACTTTGGCCAGAAGACGTCAGGGTGGGTGTAAACCGGCAGAGGAGCTGCACGCCAGTTCAGAAATCCCAGCAAGCCGCCGTAGTGGTCGGGATGGCCGTGGCTCAGAAAGAGAGCGTCCATCTCTGCAGGAGTCCGTTCCAGGGCCTCCATGTTGTGTTTCAACGGCTCGAAAATATTGGCCGTATCTACCATGAGACGGAAAACTTCATCACCCTGCCGTATTTCGACGAGCTGTGCGAGACCGTGGCCTGCGAGCAGGGGTTTTTTCAATTTTCCCGGAGTTGCCCGCTCCACCAGGGCGGTGGAAGGTTCAAAGACGTCCAGATAATTGTCCACTATTGAGGTGATGGCAACGTGCTCAGGAAGTCCAGCGTTCATGGTACACCTCCTTGGGTGGAAAGCGTTGAGCCACAGGAACTGCTGCGTCTAGAAAAGGATTCGGCATATTAACACAAGGTGCCGAAGGGCGAATCCAGACAAAGGAATTCTATAGCAATAGAAAGGGAAGAGCAAAAGCTTTTTCTCCAGAAGGGGAATTTCCGAAAAAACCATTTTTGATTGAGCCGGTACACGCCATGTGTTATTTGAAGCCTGCATGGCACCGTAGGGCTGTAAGGAGAGAGGTAGCACCGGAGGAAAGGCGAAACCATGGGCATGGAAAGGGTCTGGCAGCGGTTCTACGATGAGGGCGTTCCCCTGGAGATCGAGGAACCCCGGGAGCCCCTCTTCGTGCAACTGGAAAAGACGGCACGGGAGTTTCCTCAGGTGGTGGCGATCAATTTCCTGGGAACGCGTCTGACCTATCAGAAACTGGTAGACCAGGTGAGCAGGTTTGCCGCTTCCCTGAAAAGCCTGAGGGTGGAGCCCGGAGACAGGGTCGCGATTATGCTGCCCAATTGTCCGCAGATGGTCATTAGCTACTATGCCGTGCTGAGTATCGGCGCTGTGGTGGTGATGACAAATCCCATGTACGTGAAACGGGAGATGGTCCACCAGTTTACCGACGCCGGAGCCAGGCTGCTGGTGGCGTTGGATCATCTGTTTCCCCGAATCAAGGAGGTCCGCAGCGAAACGCCGGTGGAAAAGCTCGTTGTAACGAGCATCCGTGACTATCTACCGTTGCCCCTGAACCTGCTCTACCCCGTCAAGGCGATGAAGAAAGGCCTCAATCTCAAGGTGCCCTATGGGAAAACAATCCATCCCTTCAAGGAATTGGTGAAGAGGGGTTCTGCGGGCCGGCCCGGGCCGGCAGTGAATATGGACGATCCCGCCCAGATCCAGTACACCGGGGGGACCACAGGCGTTCCCAAGGGGGCGGTGCTTACTCACAGAAATGTGGCGGCGAACGTGGCGCAGGTAAGTGCATGGCTGCCGGCGCTCAGACGTGGCGGCGAGCGTTTCCTCTCTGTGCTTCCCTTTTTTCACGTTTTCGGGGCAACTGTGGCCATGAATTTTCCCATTTGCAGCGGCGCCTCTATGACCGTACTTCCCCGCTTCGAAATCAAGAATTTTCTCAAGGCCATCGCGAAATCCAGGCCGACCATCGCACCTCTGGTGCCAACGATCTTCAGGGCTATGATCAATTACCCGAAGCTCTCACAATACGATCTCTCCTGCATCGACTACTGCATCAGCGGTTCGGCACCCCTGCCGGTGGAAATCATGAGGCGATTCGAAGAACTTACCGGCGGGGTAATTCTTGAGGGCTATGGTCTCAGTGAGGCCTCGCCGGTAACGCACGTGAACCCCATAAAGGGCAAGAGAAAGTCGGGGAGTATCGGTATCGCCCTCCCTTCCACGGACGCCAGGATCGTGGATCTGGAAAAGGGCGAGAAGGAAAAACCATTCGGGGAGCCCGGTGAACTGGTAATCAAGGGCCGCCAGGTTATGAAGGGATACTGGAATATGCCGCAGGAGACCGCCGGAGTCCTCAGGGATGGCTGGCTCTACACCGGGGACATCGCCTACATGGATGAAGACGGCTATGTCTTTCTTATCGACCGCAAGAAGGACATGATCATTGCGGGAGGTTTCAACGTCTATCCGCGGGAGATCGAAGAGGTGCTCTGTGAGCATCCCAAGATCGCCGATGCAGCGGCCATTGGCGTTCCCGATCCCTACCGCGGCGAAACCGTAAAGGTCTTCGTGGTGACCGGCCCCGGTGAGATACTCACCAAGGAAGAGGTCACTGGCTACTGCAAGGAAAGACTTGCCGCCTACAAGGTTCCAGGATTGGTGGAATTTCGCGAGGAACTTCCCAAGACCATAGTAGGCAAGGTACGCCGCAACCATCTCCGGTCTGAAGAGCTCCGAAAGCTGGCGGAAGAGGCTCGAGGGGCGGAGTAGAAAGGCTCCTCCTTGCCACTATCTGACACCGGGGCACACGTGACGGTTAAATCAGTAGTGTCCATTGCTTGTTGTCCGTTGCCAAGGCCAAAAAAACAGGTAGTTGAGATACATAACCGCAAAAACCTCCAGCCAGCTGATCTCTGAGCCGAGGCTATGAAAGCATCGGTACAACGGACTGCTGACGACGGACGACTGACCTTGCTGCCAGTCACTCGGAAGAGCCACCACGGCCTCCGGTATCTGTACATGGCCCCGGGGTAAGTGGGTAAAAGTCGGTTGCCAATATGGAGCAACCGCTGTATGCTTGATTGGCAACGAAAGACAGTTTGAATTCGAGCGGATATCATGGCTGGTAAAGATTACTACAGAGTTCTCGGCGTGAGCAGAAATGCGAGCGACGACGAGATAAAGAAGGCTTACCGAAAGCTGGCGCTGAAGTATCACCCTGACCGCAACAAGGACGACAGCCGGGCAGAGGAGCGGTTCAAAGAGGTGAATGAAGCCTACGCCGTGCTCTCCGATAAGGAGAAGCGCCGCCAGTACGACATGTTCGGCGCTGAAGGTTTCCAACGGCGTTTCAGCCAGGACGATATCTTTCGGAACTTTGACTTCAGCCAGGTTTTCAGAGAATTCGGCTTCGGATCCGAGGATCTATTCGGGCGTATTTTCGGAGGTATGGGCGGTGGGCGGCGACGCTCCTTCAACAGGAGCGCCGGCGGCTTCCAGTGCGGTGGTCCGTTCGGCCGGGGGGCCCAGCAACCGCAGAAGGGCGCTGATGTATCAGTGGACCTGCATGTGAGTCTAAAGGAAGCGGTTTTTGGAGCCTCCAGGGCTGTGCGCCTGGATCAGGGTCTCAGGGAGGAGCAGGTTACGGTGAAAATTCCGCCAGGAATCTTCACCGGCAGAAAGCTACGGGTCGCCGGTAAAGGACGACAGGGCCTCTGGGGAGGCCCGTCCGGTGATCTGCTTATAAACGTCCTGGTGACACCCCATCCCGTTTTCGACCGCAAGGGTGACGATCTCTTCATCAGCCGGGAGATCACCCTTACCCAGGCGGTTCTCGGCACAAAGATACAGGTTCCCACCCTTGATGACAAGACACTCAGCCTGAGGGTTCCTCCAGGTACTCAGAGCCATACCCAGATGCGGATCAAAGGCCACGGCGCACCCCGGTTCAAAGGAGTGGGACGGGGTGACCTCTATGTAAAGCTCCTGGTGCGTTTGCCCAAGTCCTTATCGCCCGAGCAAAAAGACCTGTTCAAGCAACTGGCCGACCAGGGCCTCTAGCCTGTCACATGAGGCGGCAGGGTAGTGGGATCATCAGGTCGGCCATGTGTTGC
>JBKHJD010000183.1:0-4802 GCA_046538315.1 Syntrophobacteria bacterium | reverse complement strand
CGGTGTTCCACATGGACGCTACTTTCTCTGGCTCCAGACAGGCATGGGATAGGTGGCAGGACCGGTGGCGCGTTCTGGGGGGTAGACCACCACGAGTCTTCCTTTCCGGATCTGGACTACCACATGGCGGTAGTACTGTGGATCACCCCGGGCGTCAAAACAGAGGCGCTCCATGGGAAGCAGAACGTCGAGCCCCGCCAGGGCCTCGCAGATATTCGGTCCGGCGAGCGATTTGCCCTGGCGCAGGACCCGTTGCATGGCTGCGAGCAGGGCACGGGTGGAGGTGTAGCCGTGCATATTTGTGGTGTTTGGTTCCCGGTGGAACATGCGACGAAATCTCTGGACGAAAGCCCTGGAAGCTTCCTCTGTCCCCGGCATGGTAATTCCAGGGCTCCAGGCACAGGTGCCGAAAATATATTCGGCATCCTCGCCCATCTCCCGAACGAAGCTCTCGTAGGCAATACCCCAGGGACCGATGTAGGCCTTGGGGCAAATCCTGTTTTCTTTGAGCTGCCGCACCAGGAGAATGTGATCCGGGAAAAATCCCGCAGAGACGATGACATCAATGTTTATGCTGGCCAGTTTGGCAAGAAGCGGCGTGAAGTCAGGGGTCCCCGGGCGAAACTTCTCCACCAGACGTACCGGGGTGCCATGAGAGCGGAGACATTGCTCCAGGTCACGGGCGAACTCGGTGGCACCCGGCGTGGCGGCATGGAGTATGGCCAGGCGCTGCGGCTGGAAGAGCTCAGTGACAACACCACAGAGAGGTTCCACGAAACCCTGGAGCCGGGCAACCCTGAAGAAGCAGGGATTGTTGCTCTCCACCAGCTCTTTTTGCAAACTGGCACTTGCTACATAGGGGACCTTGTATTTCTTGGCAATTTCGCTGATGGGTCCCACCAGGGAATCAACGTAGCCGCCGGTCAGCGCCAGCACCTTCTCCCGGGCGCACAGTTCTTCGGCCCTGGAGACGGCCACATCCGGTCTGCTTTGATCATCGCGACAGACGAGTTCCACCCGCCGTCCATCGAGACCGCCGGATTCGTTGATCTCGGCCACGGCCACTGCTACTCCCTGATGGATTTCCAGACCGTGTTTGGCCAGCTTGCCGGTGCGGGGATCAATCTCCCCGATCTTGATGTTGTCGGGTTCGGTGGATCTGCATCCGCTCCAGAAAAAGGTAACGAGAAGGCAAGCAATAGCAATCCAGAAGCGTTTGCAGACCATGGAATTTCCCCCCACACCGCCCGAGGAACTGAACCAGCGAGCACATTCGCCGTCCCGCCGCAGAGTTAACGAGCGAACATTATAAATTGGGATACTTCCCTGGAGTCGAATCCCGTTCAACCGGGACAGGAAATCTTCAATTCTTTTTATCTTAGCGGACTTTCGCAATCCATAAAAGAGAAAAAAAGCACAAATAAATTCATCCATACTTTTCCCCTCGCGAAGGGCTGAGTTTTATCCACAGGTGATACCGTTTGAATCAGTACTGTCCGTTGTCAAAAAACTGAAATAGTGTCGCTTGACCACTCTGTGGGAGCGGCTTTTAGCCGCCATACCTATTTAATTTCCGAACCGCCAAGACGCCACGGTGAAATAGTTTGCAAATTTCACGTGGCAGGCAAGGGACGCGAAGGGGGGTATTCTTTTTCCTGCCCGGCCTCCGGCTCGGAGAGCCTACGCCTGGGAGAGGGTGACCGGCCAGGAAAAGATCCCAGCCCTGCGGGCAAGTATGCAGGAAAACGATGCCGGTTTCAGTATCGGTTGGGTGTTGCAAGGTAAAATAGTCCAGACAAGCAGAAGCCCCGAAGGGGCGGAGGCGTTTGCCCCGAAGAAGCCCTTCGGGGCAAACCATGCAATCTCCCTGGCGTCCTTCGCGTCTTCGCGGTTCAGGTTTTTGAAAAACGCGAGGGGCAGGGCTCTCTTCCAGCCCTATCACCAGTTACGATCTTTGAGCTGACTATCAAAACATGGGTACAACGGACTACTGACAACGGACTGCTGACTTTTTGGCAATAAAAATCCCCTCGCCCTGCAAAGAGGGCGAGGGGAGCAGTGACACAGAGAGCAAGCTCCGGTGCTGCTCGCTACCCCTATTTTTTGGGCGGACGCAGATGCCGGCGCAGCAGCTTGCCTGTAGGCGTGCGGGGCAGGGAATCCACGTACTCTATGGCCCTGGGCAGCTTGTAGATGGCTATGTGCTGCTTCAAAAAGCCCTTGAGTTCTTCAAAGAACTCGTCGCTTCCCTCCTGACCCGGTTTCAGCACCACAAAGGCCTTGGTTATCTGGCCCTTGTCGGGATCGGGAACACCCACGACGCCAGCATCAGCCACCGACGGGTGCTTGCAGATGGCCTCTTCCACCTCGGCGGGACCGATCCGGTAGCCGGAGCTCTTGATCATGTCGTCCTCGCGGGAAACGAAGCAAATGTTGCCGTCTTCTCTCATGAAGACGGCATCACCCATCTGGTTCCAGCCGTTGACGACACCCTTGCGCTGCGACTTGAGAAGCCGCTCGTCGTCGACGTAAGGCTTCCAGTACAGGCTTCCTGAAGGTCCCTTGAGGAGCATGCTACCGACCTGATTGGGTTTGCAATTATTGCCCTGCTCGTCCACGACGCGCACCTCGACGCCGGGAAGGGCCTTGCCGATTGAATCGGGCACCGGCTCCTCGTTCAAGGTATTGGAGGTGACCAGGTGGAGCATTTCGGTGCCGCCGAGGCCCTCCCAGATCGGCTTGCCGGTAAGTTCGCGCCAGCCCTGCAAGGTTTCGGAACCCAGCGCATCACCTCCGGAGGTGTAAAGCCGTATGGAGCTTGTGTCATATTTTTTGAAGTCAGGAAACTTCATCAGGGCCCGGTAGGCAGTGGGAAGCCCTGTGAGTATGGTTATCTTGTGTTTCTGAATAAGATCCATCATGTCAGCGGGGGCAAATTTCGGAATAAGAGAGATGGCAGCGCCCCCCTCAAAAGGAATAAGAGAGAAGGTGCCGAACCCCGCCGCAAAGGACACCGGGGCGGCTCCGCCCAGGACGTCTCCCGGCTTGAGTTTGTACACGTACTTGTTCACCAGCCTGGTCTCGATGATGGACGGCCGGACGAAGTGGACACAGCCTTTGGGCATGCCGGTGGTGCCGGAGGTGTAGAGCATAATCCCGATGTCATTCGCCTTGAGCATAGTGGCATCCAGATCCGGGGAGCCCTTCTGGAGCATCTCCTCGAAGACCAGATTCCCCTTGGATTTGACATCGTCCGGATTGCCGCCGATGACGATCACCCTGGTGCCGTACTCGAAGTTGGGCTTGGCCACTTCCACCGGGTCCATAAGGGGTGCGTTGACCACGAAGAATTTCATCTCCGAATTGTTGGCCACAAAGGCCACCTCCTCCCCTGACCACAGGGGTGAGGTTGGCACCGGTATGGCTCCGATCTTCTCGATGCCAAAGACGGCGACAATGGCCTGGGGAGAGTTCACCAGACGGATGCCGATGCGATCCTGGGCCTCAGCACCCGCATCTTTCAGGGCATTGCCGAATTTGTTCACTTGCTCCTGGAGTTGAGCGTAGGTGACGTTCTGGTCCATGAATTTGATGGCGACATTGTCGCCTCTGCCCTCTCGGACGTGGCGGTCGAGGAGAAAGTCGGCGAGATTCACCTCCATAGGAGTGTCGGCAAACTCCTCGGGCTCTGTGTAATCAGGCCACAGATCTCTTGGTGGTAAGTAATTTTCAGGTATTTTGCCCATAGTAAAAACCTCCCTTGACGCGTGCCGTTCATACAAGGACCTGCTTCGTTACCTTGGCGAAGCCCGGCGGCCATGACCTTTGAGTTGCCATACTGTGCGCTTTGCCCCTAGTGCCACCGATGGGACCGAACGGTTACATGCCTCGAGGTGGCAACGTGGTGCCTCACCTCCTTTCCACTTGATATTGACGTGATTGCTTCGCATGGCTGTACCTTGAAAGGAGCTCGGGCGTCGGGCTGTTGTCTGGTGGCGGAGAACAGGCCAAACAGCTCGTATTTTTTAACAGGCCAAACCTCTCATGCACAAAAACCACCAGCTTGGTGAACGAGGTTGTGTCCTTCGGTTTTCAAGGACTGGAGGAGACAACTCTGTATCCCTGTGCCTCCAGGGCCTCACGCAGGCGCTCCGTGTCGCATTTTTCGATCCGAAAAGAATATATTCTCTCATCTAACTTCTGGCTGAGAATGCCGACACTGATGATCTCGCCATCGTGCTCCCGGATGACTCTGGAGATATCCTGAAAGGCCTCTCGACAGTCGCTGAGCTGGACATCCAGGCGGGAACTCGACCTCAGTACCCCCATAATGTCTATGAATGCCTTGAGAATGTCCACGACAGTTAGAATTCCGACCAGCCTGCCGTTTTCCAGCACCGGCAGGCCGCCGATCTTGTGTCTAGTAATGAGAAGCGCCGCCTGTTCAAGGACCTCGCTGGATGAAATCGTAATGGGGTTGGAGTTCATCACGTCGCCAACCGTCAACTCCTCGATCATGGAGGCTATGAGCGCCCCACGGAGGTCGCTGTCGGTAACCCAGCCAACCAGGGGCCCGTCTTTGTCCAACACGGGGAGATGGCGGATAGAATGTTTTTTCATGAGCTCAATGGCCTCCTGGATGGAGGCACCAGGAGAGATAGCAATGGGATTTTTAGACATCCGACGGGCAACCAGCATGAACGTATAGTCTCATTATCTGGGCATCATGTGACCGGAAGTGATGCCGAACCACCCATTTTGAACATCCCGCTCCGCCGACTGAGTTGCAGAACGGCCTGTGG
>JBKHJD010000182.1:0-4814 GCA_046538315.1 Syntrophobacteria bacterium | reverse complement strand
GGTAAATTTTCGGAACCTCTGTGTCTGTTTCCAGGAAGGCTTCCTTGGTGCCGTCTTCCGAGTGGCTGTCGGAGTTGATGATCACCGAATTCTTCTCGCCAAAATACTCCAGAATACCTCTGGCAGCCTGCGTCGTAGGGTGCGAGATGCTCTTCGCGTCGTTATGGGAGGGTATCCCCACCACGAGCTCGGCGCGATCCACCTTTTCAGGATTTTCTTCGTACGCCAGCATGGATGTTTCCTTCACAGCCTGCGCCCTTCCGTCCCAGCAAGTCAAAAATATAATACTTACAAATTATTGAAACTTTTACACTATCTGTCTCCAAAAGTAAACCTCTTTTTCGTCCAGCTCCATTGCGACACCACCAGCAATTCATCGATAGCACCCTACCGCACTCATATTTTTGCAAATAGCCTGCATTATCCACAAATTCTCTGAATTCGTGGGCAAACAGCTGTTGCGAGGTACCCGGCAGCCACGCCAGATGGCTACATTTGGTTAAACAAAAAAGCATCATTTGGTCCAGGTAACAACTGCTGCCTTGTCACAGCTCCAAAAAGTCCACTGGAACAATGAGTGGATCGAAAACGGCCCTGGGCAGAGCTTTACCACTGCGGTAACGGGAAAAGAAGAAGGACGAGATGGCGATTCAGTCCTGGAGGTCTCTGAGTTTCTTCCTTCGGTAACGGTACGCATAATAGGTCATGTTAAGCAACCGGGCCGCCTTCGTTTCATTGCCGCCGGCTTTCTTGAACGCCTCTCTGATGTAATGCTCTTCGAGAGCATTGAGATCAAGGCCTCCCGGAAGAAGCGCAGCGAAACCGCTCCGGCTTTCCCCTTGAGATAGTGCTCCGTTCTGCCTCGTCTTCTCCCCATCGAGGCTCTGCAATCTCAAAACCTGGCCGGTGCCGATGAGAACCTCTCTTTCGATAAGATTTTTCAGCTCCCTGATATTACCGCGCCAGTGGTGGTTTTTCAAAATGTCTTCGCTCTCCGAAGAGAATCTGGTAAAGGACTTGCCGTGCCGTTCGCTGAACTCTGCCAGAAAGCTTCTGGCTATGGGAACAATATCTTCCCGCCGCTCGTTGAGAGAGGGTACTTCTAGCTTGACAACTGCAAGCCTGTAGTAGAGATCTTGCCTGAAAAGACCTTGCTCTATCAGGGCGCCCAGATCCTTGTTAGTGGCTGAGACCACTCTCGTGCGGATCTTGAGCTTTTCTGTTTTTCCCAGCCGGTAAAATTCACCATCCTCCAGGAAACGCAGAAGCTTTGCCTGGGCTTCCAAACTCAGATCACCGATTTCGTCCAGGAACAGAGTTCCGTTTGCAGCCTGCTCCACCAGCCCTTTTTTGCCTGCAGCCAGGGCTCCGGTAAAAGCTCCCTTCTCATATCCGAAAAGCTCGCTCTCAATGAGCTCTTTCGGTATAGCCGAGCAGTTCAAGGCAACAAAAGGGCCGTTGAAATTGGGACTCTTGTAATGGATGGCGCTGGCGAGCAATTCCTTGCCGGTTCCTGTCTCGCCGAAGATCAGAACAGGGGTATCCGGCGCCCTGGCTACCTTCTCCAGAAGGTGCATCACGTCCTGAATTGCGTTGCTCTCTCCGATAAAGCAGGGGATGTTCTCCCTGAGATATTTTTCCTGAAGGAACTGGACTTCTTTTCTCAGCTGTATCTTCTCCAGGGCATGGCGAATGCTTCCTTCCAACGTATGTATATCGATCGGCTTCACTACATAATCGGAGGCCCCGAGTTTCATCGCCGAGATGGCTGTATTGATATCGCTAGCCGCAGTTACCATGATAATAAGAATACCCGGGAAGAGACTTTTGATCCGCTGGAGAGCCTCGATACCATCTATATCTGGAAGTCCAATGTCAAGCAGGATCAGATCCGGAGGGCTCTTTTTTACTGCCTCGATAGCTGCTCCAGCCGTACCGAATGTCTCGACGTGGTACTGTCTCTCCAGGGCCAGCTGGAATACCTCCCTGAGTTCTTCGTCATCATCGACAATGTAGATGGAATATGAAATCATTTCTTCCTCGTTCACTGCTGGACGGTTACAGGATGAAGTATCCGCTCCTAAGGGGCCGACCTGGCACCCGGCTCCGAGAGGGAACCAAGTGGCCAGCGGTACATCAATACCCTGCCGGTATTCCTTGCAAGGCTCATGCCTACCCGTGCTTGCGAGGAACCCTTATAGTGTTTGAGAAGGCATTCTTTTCTTCGATTTCAATGTTCTCGGGCCCCGCCTTACCTTCAAGATCTCAATGCTGTCCTTCAGACCGTCCTTCTTTCGTGGTGTTCCAGGGCTATTTCGGCAGCCAAGTTCCCGGTTCGCTGAAGCTAGTAGCTGAGCCGCTGCACAGGGGTATTGTTAAGAAAAGCACAAAAACATTTTACATTCCGGGCGAGATACGGTAGTATGTTTTATATTCATAGAGCCTCTCTGTTTCCCAATATATGACGCCGGATGGCTTTTTTTGATCGATAAAAGACTGTGACTCCCGAATACACACGAGCCCTATCGAGATGAGACAGAGAACGTGGCGTTGAATCGGAGTAGAAGGGAGAATAGCTATGGAGAAAATTGACCCTATCACCGATGTGGGTGAGATGAAAGATAGGATGATGATAGATCTCTTCAAGGCCAAGATCCAGGAAACACAAGCCGATCCTGACCAGCTAAGGGGAACCTGGAGCGAAACCAGCGATATACTCAAGGCCCACTTCGGAAAAATCACCCGCACCATGGTGAGCAATGAGAACAAACTCCGAAGTCTTTACCAGGCTGCCATTGATGAGCTGAAAAAGGAGGGCTACAAGCCGGGGTAGAATCCACTTACAACCCTCCTTGGAAGGGTGCACAGGTGAACTCGGCAAGCAGACTGTGAAAGGTCTGTTGTCAGACCGCAGCCTGTCCGGCCTCCTCGAGAATATCGGCCTTTTCCGCCCGCGAAGTAATCTCGAAGACGATTTCCCCGTCATCGGCGCTCAGTGTTACAAGACTCCCATCTGCTACCTCGCCGGCCATAATCTTTTTGGCAAGAGGTGTCTCCACGTGCTTCTGGATGACCCGTCTCAATGGACGTGCTCCGTACACCGGGTCGTAGCCGCGCTCGGCCAGCAGTTTTTTGGCCTCCTCGGTGAACTCCAGCTCAATGCGCCGGTCCTCCAGTCGGTGCTGCAGCCAGGCAAGCTGGATCTCCACAATCTGGGCCAGCTGTTCCTCGGTAAGCGACCGAAATACCAGGATCTCATCCACCCGGTTGAGAAACTCCGGCCGGAAGTGCTGCCGGAGCGCCTCCAGTACCCTTTTCCGCATACGCTCGTAACTAACCTCGCTGGAGTCCGCGGTATCCAGAATGTACTGGCTGCCGATGTTGGAGGTCATGATTATGATGCAGTTCTTGAAGTCCACAGTGTGCCCGTGCGCATCGGTAAGCCGGCCGTCGTCCATGATCTGCAAAAGAATGTTGAACACGTCATGGTGCGCCTTTTCGATCTCGTCAAAAAGAATCACTGAATAGGGTTTGCGACGCACCGCCTCCGTGAGCTGACCTCCCTCCTCATAGCCCACGTACCCAGGCGGGGCACCTATGAGCCGGGCTACGGTGTGCTTCTCCATGTACTCGCTCATATCAATGCGCACCATGTTGTCCTCGTCATCAAAGAGGTTCTCAGCCAGGGAACGGGCGAGCTCGGTTTTGCCGACCCCGGTGGGTCCAAGGAATATGAAGGATCCAATGGGACGGTTGGGATCCTTGATCCCGGCCCGGGAGCGAAGAACCGATTCGGCCACCGACCGCACCGCCTCATCCTGACCCACCACCCGCCGGTGCAGGTGTTCCTCCAGCTTCAGCAGCTTCTCTCGCTCTCCCTCCATCAGCCTGCTTACCGGAATACCGGTCCAACGGGAGACGATCTCGGCTATCTCCTCATCGGTAACCTCTTCACGGAGAAGCCGGCCGGTACCCTCCTTGCTGGCCAGATTCTCCTCCTCGGCCTTCAGCCGCCGTTCCAGCTCCGGAAGCCTTCCGTGTTTGAGCTCGGCGGCCCGATTAAGATCGTAGTTTCGTTCGGCCACACTGATCTGGTGGCGGACTTTTTCGATCTCCTCCCGCAGGGACTGGACCTTCTGGATGGCGCCCTTTTCCGCCTCCCACTGGGCCCTCATGGCATCTGCCCTGGACCGCTGCTCGGCCAGTTCCTTGCGAATCGTCCCCAGCCGCTCCCGGCTGGCCCTGTCTTTTTCCATCTTCACAGCCGCCTCTTCGATCTCCAACTGCATCACTCGGCGAGTTACCTCGTCCAGCTCCGTGGGCATGGAGTCCATTTCCGTGCGGATGGTGGCACAGGCCTCGTCCACCAGGTCGATGGCTTTGTCCGGCAGAAAGCGATCGGTAATATACCGGTTGGAAAGAACCGCCGCGGTAACCAGGGAACTGTCCTGAATCCTGACCCCGTGGTGCACCTCGAATCTTTCCTTCAGACCGCGCAGGATGCTCACCGTGTCCTCAACCGTGGGCTGATCCACCTGGACCGGCTGAAAACGACGCTCCAGGGCGGCGTCTTTTTCGATGTGCTTGCGATATTCATCCAGGGTGGTGGCGCCGATGCAGTGCAACTCGCCGCGGGCAAGCATGGGTTTGAGCATGTTGCCGGCGTCCATGGAACCCTCCGCCCGGCCTGCACCAACGATGTTGTGGAGCTCATCGATGAACAGCAGGGTCCGGCCCTCGCTCTCTTTGATCTCCTGCAGCACCGCCTTGAGCCGTTCTTCAAATTCACCCCGGTATTTGGCCCCGGCTACCAG
>JBKHJD010000005.1:0-21343 GCA_046538315.1 Syntrophobacteria bacterium | reverse complement strand
GTTCTTCACCGTACGGTGGGCCGTGCGGGGAGAGTGAAGCTCCAGGGTGGGCATGCGGAAGTGGAACGAAAACAATACCTTGTTGTCCTGCATGGTCTGGGAGGCAGTGCCCTGGCGGTCATCCCCCGAGGCGATGCCGAGTCCGCCGGTATACGGCACAACGTTTACCGCGACCCTGATAGCGTCCGCTCCAGTGTTGCCTCCCAAATGCTTGAAAGAGCACATAACCCGCGAGCCCACCGGGATCTTTTTTTCCTCGTCTCCAGCAAACGCTGTATCCCCATAGACGAGGTCCCACTCCTCATCATCCAGAAACTCACGCTCTTTGAAATCCCCCTTGCAGATCACCCCTCCCAAGGCCAGAGCCATGGCGTTATCCTCGTTGGTGGTAGTACCCCAATGTGCCCTGAGCTGATAATCTGCCCTATCCAGGGTCTCGCCCACCTTGACAGTGAAAGGGGTTCTTCTGGGCTGGTTCCCCGCCAGTTGTTCAAAACTACCCTGGAGGTCCGAGATGGGAGCCCCGGGGTAGCCGGTTGCCAGCCTGACCCCGGCCTCAAGGCCCCCCCGGACCACAGACTGGTTTCCAGAAAGTCTCACTCTGCCGACCTCGAAGAGCGTCTCCTTTGCCATAGCAGCACCCCCCCTGGGTCTTCTCCAAAAGTGATTGGAAAATTACCAGTACCTCGTCTTCCGGTTTGTTTTCGTTGCTCCCTGGTTGCAATCAGAAGGCAATTACATGAAACTTCCTGGGCCCAATGGTTCCACCCTAGAAACGTTCACGAGTACGGCACGAGTCCGTGAGCAGCCTTGCCGTGCGGAGCAGGTACAATACTTCAGGTTTCCTCTGGGGGTTGTACCCACGAGAGATCCACTTTCGTGCTTCGAAGGTGCCTTGCAATGCCAGTCCCTATACAAGAACAAGTATGCGAAAGCGCAGATACGTAAACCAGGATACCACCAGTATACTAGATTATTGGTGGGCCGAATAGCAGCAAATTTTCTGTAACAAATCTTCTTATCACGGAGGGGTCTCTTCAGGCAGGAATTGTACCTCTATAAGCCCATTTTGGACTCACCACTATTTGGTGTCCATCCGGAAACTCCCCTATCCCGTACCCTTCTCTCTGGCTGAACGGTCCCCGCCGGTTCCCTGCACCAGTCTCCTGATCTTTCCTTGTAGTATTGTGAAATCAGAGCTCTTGAAAAAGCTCTCATCGCATAGATCCGAATGGATTGCGGGGTCGAATTCGGACACAGCGCAGACTGTGCCCTGTGACCGCGGCTGGAGCCTTTTCAATTCTTCGAGGAGTTCGTCCGCATCAGTATCGGTGAGATTCGCATCCACGACGGCCACATCGATCCTTTCGTGCAGAGCGAGATCTATTGCCTCTTTGCCGCTCAATGCCACAAAAACCCGGTGGCCCTCTTCTTCAAATACCTCGCGATAAAGCAACCCTATGGTGCGGTAATTATCGACGATCAAGATATTTGCCATGATCCCGAACCTCTGTCCACTCTGTTCCGACCTGTGGTCTCTGGAGTCTACCCGGAAAATTCTCTTGCCCGTCTCCTGACAGCCTGCTCTTCCAGTGCCGACCGAGCCCACCCACGGCGCAAGAGGGTCCTTCAGATGGAATGTTATCCTGGTACCTTCGAATGCTCGTTTTTTCGAGGGCTTCCCCCTAGCAATCGTCTCAGACACGGCTGCCACAGCCTTTTCGCATAGAACCTCCAGGCATTTTTGCAACGCCCGCCTACTCGGCACCACAGGTAGAGAGAGTGCAGGTGATGTTGTAGCCAGGTTTTCATTGGTCCCGCATCCTCCAGGCCAAAGCAAAGAGCCGCCGGGCTTCCGTCAGAGCTCCAACGCTTTTTGTATCCAGTGGCGAATTGGCTCGTCAATGGGGGTACTGTCCAGGGGGCATCTGCTCAGCTATCTGCTTCTCCAAACATCCAAGGACAAGCCGCGGGGCCACAGGTACGGCACTCTTCAGCCCTCACTCCTTACCAGTCACCCATACGGGGGCCTTCCGCAATGCGTATCTTCTGACCAACCGGAAACGGATATGGTCGGAATAAAGTAACGTCGTGTATTGCCATGACCTCGTCTCCGAGCCCCACGCCCTGTCACAGACTTCGTTTGTATATCCTTGTACTATGATTTAACAAAGTGTAACCATTCTCCGGGGAAAGGACAACTCCCCAGACTATTTTCCTGCATAAGATAGTGTAGCCAGAAACAACTCACAAGAAAATGGGTGCAAGCATGTACTTTGTCACCGTAGAAACTGTACTTGCGGAAGTAAGGTTCACTACTCCTCGCCATAAATCGAAGGCTGCCGTGGCTCTGCTGAGTGACTGGAGGGAGGCCCCAGCCGCTTCCACAGCTGCGAAATGGGTAAACTCAATCGTCCGTTGTATGACGATATTCGTTGATCTAGGGCTTTCTCTTTATTTTCGGATCCAACGGCCGGTCCTGACAGTCTGGTGAAAAGCCCTGCCGCAAGAAAAAAAGCCCAAAGGTTTTTCGTGAACATCAGCAGCACTCGCTGACCACGGCTCCGGCAAGGCAAAAATTGCCGGCGACCGCTTCAGTGGTTATTATTACGATGAGGTATCCAAGAAAGGGGAAGGAGAATTCATGGAAGTGAAAACGCTGTCAATACCGGCTATTACCTGCGCTCACTGTGTAATGACCATCAAAAAAGAGCTGGGTGAACTCCAGGGGATCTCCAGGGTGGAGGGTGACCCCGAGGAAAAGAAAGTCACGGTGGAGTGGAACCCCCCGGCCACCCTGGAAAAGATAAAAGAGACCCTGAAAGAGATCAACTATCCGGCTGCCGATTAAGATCCCACGGCGCATGGGGCAAAAGTCCATCCAGAAGGCCCCCTGGCCGCGTGGCCGGTAACAAAGTGAGTATACATGGCCAGAGAAAGGGTTACACTGCCCATAACCGGAATGAGCTGTGCGAATTGCGCCCTGAACATCCAGAGAAACCTGAACAAACTGGAGGGTGTTGAGGAGGCGAGCGTCAATTTTGCCGTGGAGCAGGCTTCCATCTTGTTCGATCCGGAAAAAATTCAGATCCATGATCTGATCCATACGATCAAGGATGCCGGTTACGGCTTAGCCACGGCCAGGGTTGAACTCGCCGTTACAGGTATGACCTGTACCAACTGCGCCATGACCATTGAGAGGACCCTGAACAAGAAAGTGCCGGGCGTGGTGCAGGCGTCGGTGAATTTCGCCAGCGAGCGTGCAGCCGTCGAGTACCTGCCCACACTGACCAGTGTCGATGCAATGATCTCCTCTATCCAGAAGGCGGGCTACGGCGCTTTCCCGGCTGACGAAGCCGCAGTGGACGAGGAGGACGCAGAGCAGGCTGCACGCCGCGTTGAAATCGCCAGCCAGATGCGAAAGTTCCTGGTGGGGTTGGCCTGTGCCCTACCTCTCTTCCTCATGAGCATGGGGCGTGACTTCGCCGTTCTGGGGGGATGGAGCCATGCTCTCTGGGTGAACTGGCTCTTCTGGGCCCTGGCGACACCTGTACAGTTCTACACGGGATGGGATTATTACACCGGCGGATGGAAGAGCCTGCGACACGGCAGCGCCAACATGGACGTGCTTGTGGCCATGGGATCTTCGGTGGCTTACTTCTATTCCCTGACTGTTCTGCTTGTGCCCGCCCTGGGCCAGCATGTGTACTTTGAGACCTCGGCAGTGATCATTACCCTGATCAAGCTTGGAAAGGTGCTGGAATCCAGGGCCAAAGGCCGCACCGGGGATGCAATCCGCAAGCTCATGGGTCTGAGGCCCAGGACCGCCACCATCCTTAAAGCCGGCCGGGAGGAAGAAATCCCTCTGAGCCGGGTGCAGGTGGGTGATGTTGTCGTTGTCCGGCCCGGCGAGAAAATTCCTGTTGACGGCGTTGTTATTGAGGGAAGCTCCCCTGTTGATGAGTCCATGCTGACGGGGGAGCCGATCCCTGTGGATAAGGCTCATGGCGACACAGTGGTCGGGGGCACCCTCAACGGTCACGGTCGTCTCAAGTTCGAGGCTTCCAGGGTTGGCAAGGATACCGCCCTGGCCCAGATCATCCGTCTGGTACGGGAGGCTCAGGGAAGCAGAGCTCCCATCCAGGCCCTGGCGGACAGGGTTGCGGCCGTCTTTGTCCCGGCGGTGATGGCAGCCGCAATTGTAACCTTCGGTGTCTGGTGGATCCTGGCCGGCGAATTTGTGCCTGCCATGATCCGTCTCGTTGCGGTTGTCATCATTTCATGCCCCTGCGCCTTCGGCCTGGCCACGCCGACGGCTATCATGGCGGGTACGGGCAAAGGTGCCGAGACGGGTATTCTCTTCAAAAGCAGTGCGGCCCTCCAGAAGGCCGCCAGCGTGGATATCATGATCCTCGACAAGACCGGCACGATGACCGAAGGCAAGCCGGGTGTGAGCGATCTTGTTTCACTGAACCGTTCATCTTTTGTGGAGGATGAAAGGGCGCTCTTGACAATCACGGCCTCGGTGGAACGAGCATCCGAACACCCCCTGGGGCGTGCAATCGCACGAGAGGCCGAAAGCAAAGGTCTCCAATTGTTCGAGCCCGAGGATTTCCGGGCATGGGGCGGTCAGGGCGTCCAGGCGAAAATCGACGGCAGGATGATCTATGTGGGAAAGCCCGCCTGGCTTACGGAAATGGGAATTTATACAGGCCGCGGGGACCCATATATCCAGAACCTCCAGGCCCAGGGAAAAACGGTAATGGCAGTGGCGGTGCAAGGGCACCTGGCCGGTCTGGTTGCCATGGCCGATCGCCTCAAGCCCGAAACACGGGAAGCCGTGGACGCTCTTCACCGCAAGGGCATAAAAGTCGTCATGCTGACTGGCGACAACCGGCAAACCGCCAGGGCCATCGCCGATCTGGTTCATGTTGACGAAGTTGTTGCCGAGGTCCAACCCGATGAAAAGTCGATCAAGGTAAGAGAGTTGCAGGAACAGGGTCATCGGGTCGGCATGGTGGGAGACGGCATAAACGACGCCCCTGCTCTGGCGCAGGCGGACATTGGGGTGGCGATCGGCACCGGTACTGATGTGGCCATGGAGACTGCGGAGGTAATTCTCGCCAGCGGCAACCTGCTGGGTGTTCCCCGCGCTCTCGAGTTGAGCAGGACTACCATGAAAACCGTGAGGCAGAATCTATTCTGGGCCTTTTTCTACAACGTCACCTTGATCCCAGTTGCTGCCGGCATTCTCTATCCTTTTGCCTTCCTGCCCTGGTTTCTCAGGCAGCTCCACCCGATCCTTGCGGCACTGGCCATGGCGCTGAGCAGCATTACCGTGGTGAGCAATTCCCTGCGGCTCTATCGTGCCAGGATACCGTAGGAGCGCAGTGAACATCGAACATTGAACGTCCAACCTCGAATGAAAAACAAACATCCAATGGCGAACATGTAACCACGCCGAGGCGTAGTTTTTTCAGCCGTCAGCTCCCCGTTCAATCACATTCCGGAAGAACCAGCGGCCCGGGCCAGATTCCTGTCGATGTACGCATCAACATCGAATTTTGCCTTGCAGCCGGCCCTGCTCATGTAGCGAATCTTGCCAAAGACAGGACGCTCCTTCCAGGCCCTGTCATGCACCCCTCCCATACTCCAGGAGATGCCCGCATACCCATTGGTGTCTCTGCCGTCCAGTTCGTACTTGTCGTTGAGAAAGACGGCAATCTTCAGGGCCTCCTCCGGAGATACGCTCCACTCGAGGATCTTCTTGGCCCAGTACATCCTCATAAAGCCGTGCATTTTCCCGGTGCTAACCATCTCCGTCTGCGCCGCGTTCCAGAGCGTATCGTGGGTTCGGGCCTCCTCAAAGTGCCCTAAAGAATAGATGTGCTCTCTCCTGTCGCCACGATGTTCATGGAGAGTCTTTCGGGCCCACTCCGGGAACCCGCCAATCTGGTCATACTGAGGGTTGCGGAAACAAAAGTTATCGGAGAGTTCCCGCCGGACAATGAGTTCTTCCAGAAAGGCTTCTTTCGCCTCTGCATCCTGCTCGCTCTCATGTACTGCCAGCGCCGCCCGCTGTGCTGAGATCTGGCCGAAGTGGAGGTAGGGAGAGAGGCAGGACACTCCATCCTTGGTGGGATCATTTCTCTGCACAGGGTAAGCGGAAAGTTTGTTTTCCAGAAAGGCGTCGAGGACTTCTGATGCCGCCTTTTCTCCGGGGCGAAGCCAGTCCACCTCAGGGACGCTCCGATCAACCTCAAGTGACTTTTCAGCCCTCTGCCAGTCCACTCTTTCCATCCGCCCCGGCCAGGCAAAGGGGTGTATCTGAACCGCGGGAAATTCTTCCAGGTATTCGGGCAGGGCACGGTGAATCTTCGGGCGCAACGTATAGGCCGCATATTGTTGCTTGGGTGAGGCCTCCCAGCAGGGGACGACATTGCGGGCATCCACTTCGTAGAAGGGAATACCGATACTTTCCGCCACAGCCTCTTTCCATTCTCGCTTGACGCGGAGAGGATCAAAATCTGTCACAAGAGCGCTGCATCCCTGTTCCGCCACAAAGATCGGTATGTTTTTACCCGGAAAACCTGTGAGCAAAAAGAAAGCAATATTGTGCTCCAAAAGCGTATCCTCAACCTCCGCCAGGCCTTTGAGCATAAAGCCGTACTATCTCAGGGTCGCATCCAGAAATCGTGGAGCCAGACTAAAAACCACGCCAAGGGCTGCGCTTTGCTCCAGTGCCAGGTGCTGGGCGAAGAGCAGCGCCCAGTTATCTCGCGCCCGTTGGTCCCGACTCATCCAGTACAGCACCGGGCCACTGCTGCCGACGCCGTCCTTTACCAGCCTGATCCTTTCGGGCTTTACCATTTCGGCTCTACCCTCGGAAATTCTCCACTCCTTTGCCGCAGCAGACGACCTCCCTGTGGCTTTGCTCTCTCAGCCCCAGGCACAGCGCTGGAAAGAAAAGCCCGGCGCATTTGCAGCCCCAAGAGAACCATGGACTTTGCTGCTCCACAGCGGCTCAATCGATGATGCCGTCTTTCAGGGCACGCAGACCCGGCACCGGTATCGGCATACAGCGATCCAGATCCGGGTTGTACATGAGACGGTAGGAAACCCCCCGGTTACCCTGGCGGTACATGGTCTCCCATCCTCGGACCAGATAGGGGCACTGATCGTTGAAACATACATAGAAGTACTCGGCGTCCCATTGAGTGAACGGCCCCTGGGGCACGGCCCATTTGCGCAATCTCTCGCCGCAGTACGGACAGCGATGCGTATGTTTCACGGCCGCCATCCTCCGTTGCAGCTCCTCCGGATAAGGAAGCGTAGTCCTCGTCGCCTTCGAGGGCGCGCGCCGCCCCGGGCTGCCGCCTCCTTTTTTTTCAGCGTAGACCGCGTAAACGGGATCACTGGGAATTCCCAGGTGAGCATACTTGTCGTCCCTGGGCCGAGTTTTGCCCTTGGAGGCGAAGACCTGCGGCCTGGTGAACATTCGAGAGTGTCTGAACAGCTCCTCCACCAGAATCACTCTCTCTTCCTCGCCGGATTCCCGCCACACTTTTGTGGCCTTTGCCTCGAACATACGGTTGGAAAAGACGACCAGAAATAAACCGCCCGGTTTCAGTATTCTTCCCACCTCGCCGAAGACCTCGAGAGGTCTGGTCAGGTAATCCACCGATACCACGTTGAGCACCGCATCAAATGTGTTATCCGGAAACGGTAGGCCGGGGTTTTCATTGAGGTCGTGGAGACACCATTCCGTAAGGGCTTTATTCTGTGAGAGCTCATTTTCATTGAGACCGAGACCCACCACTCTCTCCGGAGCCAGGCCGGGAGGTATATGTGAATCCCAGCCTGCCATCAGGTCGAGAATAACGGGGCTCTCCCCTACAATGAGTTCTCCGACCAGTTTTTCGACGGTCGACAACGCCAGCCAGTCGAGATGCTGGACAAACCGGTCCCTGGCATAAAACACCCGGTCATCGGTCTCATCCAGCCGGGAAAAGGCATCTGCACTGAAAACAATGCCTTCCGAACCAGCCGGTTCTCTCTCACCTTCATGCACACTGTCCATCATAGCATAATCCTCTTTTCTCGATTCAGCAGCAAAAGCTATACTTGATTCATAGGAAAAGGTAAGCAGTCTCCCTCCTGTTTGTCAATATGCCCGTAAAAGACCGCCGTGGGGTTGAATCTTGGCAGCCTCGCTTGCGTCGGAGCGCCAGCCGGTTATTCAACAGGGATTCTCTGGCACGGAGTTTGCCAGTTTACTGTGTGAAGCACCCCCTGTCGCACGAGCAACGAGACCAGTTTTTCCCTGCACAACAGGCAAACGGCGGTGTTTGCGGGCCAGGAAACAGCAAGTTCTTCGCACGCCTGGAGGTATGATTATGGATACATCAAAGTTACCCAAAGAACAACAACATCTCAGAGCCGGCGTCAGATGGCCTGTCACCGTCCTGACTCCGGGCGGCCAGATAGAAGCGGAGACCGAAAATATCACTCCTGTCGGTATGCTCATCACCTGTCCTGAACCTCCTCCGACAGAGGGTAGCTTCCGCGTGCTGGTCAAGGTCCCCAATCGGCAGGCACTTACAGCCACGGCCCAGACGGTGTGGACGACGGTTACCAACCTGGAGGAAGGCGATGCCCGTATAGGTACAGAAATTCGCTTTTCTTCCATCTCCAAAGCCGACCACGATTTTCTCAAGGCTGTGATTGCCAGGCACTACGGGGAGAAGATTGCCCCCCTGTCCCCGGAAAAACCCAGCGGCGCCCGGGTGGTGGGAGAGCAACAAGCCCCGCTGAACAGGGAACTGCAGGCCGGGGTACAGATGCCGGTGTTCTACAATCAACACGGAAAGACCGTCCAGGCCTCTGCCAAGCGTATCTCCACGAAAGGTTGTTACGTGTACAGCAAAGTGCCCCTTGTGGTGGGAGATCTATTTTCCCTGAAAATTCCGAATAATCGGACAGGTACGCCGGTTAAAGTGGACACTTCGGTGGTCTTCCGCAAGCAACTCGCTTCCAACAAACAGTGGGTCATGTTGCTGCGTTTCCTGAACCTCACCGAGACGGACAGACAAGAAATCAGACAGATTCTGGAAGACGCCGCATTTGGCACGCAGTCCGGAAAAAAGTCACCGTATCATAAGACCACCATCGGCCAGGCTATCTTGCGATATTTCAGCAGGAAAAGGTCCACCCAGAACGTGCATTGATGCACGGGTTCTGGCCGATTCATCAGGAGAACAAAAAGCCCGGGAGTTCACAAGAGCCCTCTTTGCCACCTCAGGGTTTTCCGAGCTTCTTTATCTCCTCTTCTACCTCCTGGGCGCCTTCCGTATAGAATTTTTCTTCCTCGGGTTCAAGGTGCCTGAGCAGTCTGAGGAATTCCCCGGCATGGACGCGCTCCTCATCTGCTATATCTTTCAGCACCTCCTGGGCCAGTTTGTTATCGGTGGACTCGGCAAGCTGCATGTAGAGCTGGATTGCTTCATACTCCGCGGCAATCATAAAGCGAATGGCGCGCACCAGTTCCTCGTGGGTCAGTTTTCGGTCGTGTGCCAGGCCTGAAAAGGCTGTACCGAAATCGGGCATGATCAACTCCTCCTTTGTCTTTGCTATCTTCCATATGTTCCCATCAACCGACCTTCAGCCAGTATGTGCCCATGCATCGCCTGCAGCAACTGCATTTTTGTCACTCCAGGCGGCAGATCGAGTTTCTCATCCAAAGCGTACAGTGTAAAGTAGTACCTGTGGGTGCCTCCCGGGGGACATGGCCCGCCGTAGCCGATTCTGCGAAAATCATTCAGCCCCTGTTTTGCTCCATTTGCCAGGCTCTTCCGTATCGGCAGGTTCTCGGGAAGCTCCCTGACCTCAGCCGGCAGATCGTAGAGAACCCAGTGTACCCATGTCCCCGACGGCGCATCCGGATCATCGCAGATGAGTGCGAGGCTCCTGCTTGCCTCGGGAACCGCAGACCAGGCAAGAGGCGGAGAAATATCAGCGCCGTCGCAGGTATATCGGCTCGGAATTACACCGCCCTGATCAAAGGCCGCGCTGGTCACAGTGATGTGAACGTCTCCGGCTGGCGCTGCACCTGGTTGGGTCAGGAGCAGCAGGACCGATACGATGAGTAGACAGAGAATCAGACGGCCCATAGGACACCTTTCTTCCTTTTCGGCTTCTTGCACTTTTACCAGAAACAAATCCGGGAAGCAATACAGTAGTGCCCGGTTGACCCTTCCGCGGGCAAGGATGTATCATCTTTTTCAAGGAGCAACCATCGGGAGCAGGGTGGCGTCTGGATGAAGCTGCTTCTTTTCTACGCACCATCCTTTTGGTTCAGGGTGAAGAGGAGTCACTATGGCGAACAGTCACATCATCGACAGTCGTATCAGTAGTTATATTGTGTTTCATTGAAACTCATAAGTACTCTATTCACGCGGGTTTACAGCGATGGTCTGTAGACCCGCAAACCGTCTTTTTGGACAAAACGGTATACAAACGACATAAAAATTACCCCCCCTGGAGACCTTGGCCAGACTCGCCGAGTCCCCCTAAATGGTCACCAGATCCCCACCGTTGAGAAAAGGCAAGGCAGGGACGGAAAAGAGCGTCAAAGTGAACTTGAAAAAATTACAAGTTCAGAATCCCATCCTAACCTCGACGAGGAGGAAGAGGATGCCCCGCTACCGTGGGAGGGCAAGGTGCTGTGTCCGGCTGATACTTTATATCAAAACTAAATAATAACCTCTTTATATTCGTTGGCAAAATAATCTCTTGACAGATTGAATAACACGGACTAAGTTATAGAGCAAAGCATAAAGGGAAATTCACACTGTGAAGCCGGGTGACGTTCAAGTCCCCGGCTTCACGAGTTTAGGACGTTGGGTATTAATACCCAAAATGGAGGAGAAACGATGAGGGCTAATAATGCGAACAAAAAGCAAACTTGGGTCAATGACTCAAAAAGGCCACAGCTATGGACACGGCAAGACGTAGCTGAGCGCTACCAGCTATCGATGGGAACGTTGAGTTATTTAATCAGTACAGGCCAGATTCCTTATATATGGATTGGGCGGCGAGTCGTGAGGTTCGATCCTATCCGGCTTCAGGAGTGGGAAAAGCAACAAGAAAGTCAGGGTAACTGGTCACAGGGGTACAAGAAGGGAACCACGGAGACACAGAGGACACAGAGAGGAGTATTCATGGTTTGCCCCGAAGGGCGTCTTCGGGGCAAACGCCTCCGCCCCTTCGGGGCTTCTGCGTCCCTGGAACGTATGCCTTCAACACCAGCACCGAAGCGCCGCGGTGCTCCCGGATCCGTTGCCCGCAGGGCTGAGTTCTTTTGCACGGTCGTCGTCTCCCGACCGTGCAAAAATAAAACTCCCTCTGCCTGCCCCGTTAAATGCGAAGCTATTTAACCGGGGTGCTCTCTGTGCCTCTGTGGTGAAGCAGATATCAAGATAGGCAGTAACCACTTACTTTCCTGGGCATTGACGCCGTAAGATGTTTCTGAGTTTGTATTCCCTCCCCCGGCTATTCAAGCTCTATGCAGCATATGCTTATCTAGCTCAATATACGCGCAAGCCAATACGCTATACTCGCTTCAACAGGATACTGCTTGGCTGTCTCCATAAGCTCACCCAGAGAGTCCCGTTGTGACCTTGCTTGTGGTTGTGTAGCTATAGCTGTTGTCTGCATAAGCTGCGTGTGCTCATACACATATGAGCGTATACAGTCTTTCAGTATAGAAGAAACTGAAACCCCCTTGCGCTTGGCAATTTCCTGTAACCGCTTATGCAAATCTTCCCTTATGTAACACCCAACCGTTGGCATGTATACCCCCTCTCAAGGTTGACCTTAATGTCGATTTTATCATATCTTAATGTCAGGCTTAAGCATCATTAAGATCATGCTTAAGATCCGCGTAAAATGCGGGGTGGAACGAATGCTACCAGGTGTCAAATGGTGTCAAGTGGTCCACTGGACCACCCGTGGACCAGCCAAATGGACCAGGTTGTGACACCAGATGAGACCACCCCTGGTATCATTTTTGAGAGGGCAAAGATGGTAGACACGAGAGACTTGCTCGATCAAATGAACCATGTACTTGGTAAGTCAAGCCAAGAAAGAGGGCAGCCTAACGCGAAGCAATCTGGCTATCTCCAGGGCTATCTGAAAGGATACTCAGACGGAAAGGCCCACAGCAGGGCCAGGATCGAGCAACTTGAGAAAGAGATTGCCCAGCTCCAGGGCCGCACCCAGGATCATTCTCCGCTTCAAGCCAAAAACGAGTGGCTGCGCGTCCTTCCAAACAACATGATCGCCTTGATCCTCGGCATCCCGGGTAGCGGCAAGTCCGCTTGCGGCTACAGGATTCTCGAGCTGATGAAGGAAAGCGCCAGGCCGTATGTTTTCAATTTTCCCGAGGGTAACATAGACCTTCTCCCGGAGTGGATCGGGGTTGCAACCGATTTCGGGGCCATACCGCCGACATGCAGCGTGATTTTGGTCGATGAAGCTCACCTGAGCTACCACGCCAGGACCAGCGCACTGAAGCAGCAAACCCAGGCATTGGTTGAAGAGATAGGATCAGCGCGACACCGGGACCACAGTTTGATTTTCGTCTGTCACCGCGCGGAGTTTCTGGACAAAATTGTCTCCCGGTATGCAAACACCGTGATCTTCAAGAAACCGGGTCTGGCCAGCCCCAGGCTCGACCCCGAAGAGTTCAGAGACGTTGCCGAACGTGCCGGCCAGTTTTTCAAAGACATAAAGAACCACCACAAATTTTGCTATGTCTCCACTGATGGGTTTGAAGGCAGTCTCCAAATTGACTTGCCAAGTTTCTGGTCAGAAGAGTTGTCCCGGGCTTATGCTGGTGGGAAGGATGTCGCCGTTGCTGGTGGCCGGAAGCCCAAGTCTCTGGACAACCGAGAGAAGAAGATCCGGGCGAGAGAGTGGAAGGCAGACGGGGCAAGCTATACGAAGATTGCCCGGGGTCTTGGGGTCTCAAGGTCCACTGTGGTCCGGTGGTGCCGGGATTAAGATATAAGCCGCTGTTATTTAAAGTCCTTCCTGGAATCCTTTTCATGCGGCATTTCAAAGGAAAAATCTTGCACAGTTCGCCAACGGACTGGTAGTCTGGTATTAACCTCCCTGGATAAGGAGGTACCATGATCGCCAGCCGGACCAAGATTAGGGGCTGAGAGCGTCCCGCCCGGGAGAGCAGCTCCCCTCTGGAGAATCTGCACCAGATGATTCCCAGCAAAAATTTCAAGGGATCCCTTGGCACGTAATCTGCAGATGACGTATAATAAATTTAACTGAAATTTTGAGTAGGGAGTGCGGGAGATTTTTTGAAAAGCATCTTAGAGCCTGTAATTACTGCATTTAATCGGATTACCATGCTCCGAGAGGCTAAATTCAGCTTGACAGGCATGTTAAAATAGGTTTAACTTTTCTGTCATAAAATGCCAGCCGGATATTCAAAAGAGGAAGCTCAGAAGACCATAAGGGGAATAGCATGGTCTCGCGAAGGAGAGCTTGTTCTCACTTGGCACATCGAAAAAGAAAGCAGTCCGAGCAGGGATTTTGATTTTATTGATGTTTTACAGGTCTTACGCACTGGTTGCGTCGTTTCGGAGCCCGAATACATTGCAGAATATAAGAATTGGAAGTGCAGGGTTGTGGGGCGAGACATGGAAGGTGAAGAATTAACGCTTGTGGTTGCTTTCGATCCTGATAAAGGAAGGCTGTTTATTATAACCGGCTGGTGAGAGAGGGGAGGCGTCATGTATTGCAAGAAGTGCGACAGAGAGATGCAGGAAACCCGTGGCTCTCATCAGTATAGAGAGTGTGGGTTGGATAATGTGTTTTTGAATAATATTCCTGTGTATAAGTGCACTACGTGTGGTAAGGTCGTTCCGATAATTACTCATATAGATGACCTGCACAGGCTAATAGCTGATAATCTGGCTACACGTAAAGAGGTGTTAAGCGGAAAGGAGTTACGATTTATCCGTAAAATGATGGGCATGAAGGCTATCGAACTTGCAGAAGTTTTGGGAGCGTCGAAACAAAGCATATCTCAATGGGAGAATGATAAAGGGCCAATTAGTGTGGCTAATGACAGGCTGATTAAGGGTCTGTACCGATTTCCGAATCTATTAAAGTCCTTGCGAGTTTTGACGACTACGCCTACAGAGAGGCAAGAATTTAACCTCGATTTTCCTACATTTCTCGCTAGCATTAAAATGCGAGAACAAGAAGGGGAAGTGTGCCATTGACACTCTGACTGCGCTGTAGCCACAATCAGATGAAGCTCAGTGAGGGAAGTAATCCCGGGGAGGGTTATTCCCCTCATGTGTATTTGGGTACTTTAGCAATAGCATGAAATTGACCACATTTGTGTGGAGGTGACAAAAACGATTCCGCTGGAAAATCCTAAATTTCGCTACCTTACGAAAATGTTGAGAGGTAGTTAGGCGTCCCAACTAGTACTGATACCGTTCTTTCTGATCCAATTGCTCAACGTGGCCGGGGTGACTTGGTACTTCTTGGCGATGTACTTCTGCCGGCTGCCGCACTTCAACAAAGCCTCGATCTCTTCACGATATGGATCCAGCTTCGACTTCCCCGGTCCTCGGGGTCGCCCTAGCCTAACGCCGGCTTTCTTCCTGGCAGCCAGGGCCTCCTTGGTGCGTTCGGAGATCAGATCCCTCTCGATTTCGGACGCGACTTTCAGAGCCACTTCGGAATTTGACCTACTTTACCAATGAAATCAGTGCATTACCAGCACCATGACTGTAGAACCTATCGGATATGTACCGTTTGTCGGTGTTAATTTCCTTATTTTTTTGTCAATTTCGCAGTTTTTGCTTGACATGTAGAATCCATTATGTATTATGGCTGCATGCCTTATATGTACAAGAAGATCACCAGGGGTAGAACCTACTGGTACCTCCGCGAGGTCCATCGGGTGCGCGGCAAGGTAAAACTCAAGTGGCAAAAATACCTGGGAACCGCAGAGACCATCCTGGCCAAGCTCCAGGAAGCAGAAAGACTGGGGAAACCGGCAAAGCTTAAAACCGGGGCCTTCGGCGCCGTCTTTGTTGCCCACGTTCTGGAGCAAGAACTGGGTGTCATTGATATCATTGACAGCATCGTTCCAAGAGCACGCAATGAGACAGGTCCTACGGTCGGGGACTACTTCTTCTACGCCTGGGCAAACCGCATGATCGCCCCCAGGAGCAAAAGGGCTCTTTCTGACTGGTACAGAAAGACCGCCGTTCAGCAGATCCGCCCTGTGGATCTCAAGGAGCTTACCTCCGAGAGGTACTGGGAGAAATGGGATCGGGTCTCCAAAGAGCAGGTGGAAGAGATCGGCAGGCGATTTTTCAAAAGGCTTTGGAGCGAGCGCCAGGAGGGCCCGGAGAGTATTTTGTTTGATACCACCAACTACTTCACCTATATGGCGAGGAAGACCAAATCGGAGCTTGCCGTGCGCGGCAAAAATCCCGCGGAACGCGGGACGAGCAAGCACCACCTGCGCCAGGTGGGGGTGGGACTTCTTGTGGATCGGCAAAGTTCTCTTCCCCTCTACTACACGGTCTATCCGGGGAATCTGCATGACTCCAGGCTTTTCCGCCAGGTAATGGATGAGCTCTTCGGTGTCATCATGGGGTTTCGGCAAGGGGATCAGGAGCTCACTGTTGTCTTCGACAAGGGAATGAACTCCGGGGAGAACATCTCTTTGATTGACGGGGAGCGCCAGATCCACTTTCTTACCACCTACTCCACCTACTTTGCCGAAGAGCTGGCAAGGCTCGATCCCAAGCACTTTGCGGTGCTGGAGACTGGCAAAAACAGAAAACTCCTTGCCAAGGGAAAAGAGGAGGATCTGCTTCTGGCCTACCGCACAACTCGCACCCTCTGGGGGCGGGAGCGTACGGTGGTGGTCACCTTCAACCCCGTTACCAGGCGAAAAAAGCTCTATGACTTTACCAAGAAAATGGAACGGCTTCGCACAGAGCTCATGGAATACCGAAGAAAATACCAGAACAAGGAGCCTAAGTGGCGAAGCCCGAAGGCCATCGTCTCCCGCTACCGCAAGCTCTGTGAGGATCTTTATATTAGCCACAGCTACTACCGGATCAGCTTCACCGAGGAGGCCATGCGCTTTCGCAAGGACAGCTCCGAGATAGCTTCGGCCCGGGCGATGATGGGCAAAAATATCATCGTCACCGACAATCATCACTGGTCCACTGAGGACATTGTGACCGCCTCTCTGGATCGCTCCCGGATTGAGAACCAGTTTCGCACGAGCAAGGCGAGGTGCCATGTCCGGGTAAATCCCATGTTTCATTGGACTGACAGCAAGATCCGTTGCCATCTGCTCAGTTGCGTCATCGCCCTTTCCTGTCTGAGGCTCCTCGAGCTGAAAGTGGGCGGCGGTCATAACGCCAAAACCATCATGGAAGAGATGCAGCATCTTGACTGTGTGCTTTCCTGGAGAAATGGTGCCAGGAAGCCCGAGATGCAGATTGAAGACCCCACCGAACTCCAGGCCCATGTGCTCACCGCCCTCGGCTACCAGATAAAAGACGGTTGGGTTCTACAAGCGGCGGCGTAAATTTATGAAGGATTGCCGCAAGTTGGGTCGTATTTTCAAAAGTGTCTCTGAAAGTCGCGTATGAGAGCCCAAGAGATAGCGGACCTCAAGGTTGCCGATGTTCGCATAGGTGAGGTTATCTCGGAGGTACCCGAGCCCGTAGTTGCCGATTACTTGGACGTTGAGGACTGTAAGAGCAGAAAGACACCGAAGAAGAGAAAGGCTGTTCCCATTAGCGATGAGCGGCAAGCGTTATGACCCTGGTGGGAAAACCGCCTGCCGGAAACGGTATAAAAGTGACATACACTAGGCGGAATAAAGCCGAATAATGCTTGTAGAATTAAAGGCTTAGGCGATGCGTATCATCGACAGTCATATCCATTGCGGCATCCAGAACGTAGACCTCCCCTACAAGGTCATACTGCCGCTGCTTCAGGACGCGGGCATAACCGGTGCCTGCCTGTTCGCGCCGGTGGAAGATATTTATGACCGCTACGATCCCGATTTCCGTGACAATGAGCATTGGCGTCGCACCAGGCAGGCCGCCAACCGCTACCTCCTGGAGCTGGCCTCGGAAAAGGAGAACGTTTTCCCCTACCTCTTTGTCTGGAACGACTTTGCTGTGGAAGAACTGCAGTACGGCTATTGTGGGATCAAGTGGCACCGACACGCCAACGAACCCGTATACAATTATGAGGACCCTCGTTGCACCCGCATGATCACCGAAATCAGCGCCCGCCGTGTCCCTGTGGTATATGAAGAGACCTTTGCCAATACGTGCAGGTTTTTGGAGAAACTGGCCCCCGACGCCGTGATCATTATACCGCATCTGGGTGCACTGAACGGCTCCTACCCGGCCCTGGAAAGGGCGGGCATCTGGAGGCGCCCCCATACCTATGCGGACTCGGCCCTGGCATCTCCCGCTCACCTGGAACACTTCATCAAGCACTACGGACCGGAGCGGCTGTTGTTCGGCAGCGACTTTCCCTTCGGTATACCGGCGCAAGAGCTGCGCAAGATCGAAGCCCTGGGTCTGAGCAGCAACGAGCTGGACATGGTTCTGGGTCAGAATCTCCTGGCCCTTATGGCAGAAACAGCGCAACCAGGCAAGGGCTAGACGCGAGTGTGGAAAAGAGGCTTGCGGCAGAGCTGCTAGTCTTCATCCAGAAAAAACTCTTCCTTGCTGCTGGCTGCCTTCTTGAGCCGATCCACTGTCTCCTCGAGAACAGGAAAGACGTGATCGCGGATGTCTCCGGCCACTGCAACCAGCATCACATCGTCACCGACCTGCCGATAGCCTTCCCATATGTGGGCCGTAACCGCAATGATTCCAGGGCGGCCGCGCATTTGCTCAAGGACCTCTTCCAGAGCCTTCCGGTCTGCGTGAACTTCCAGCCCCGCCACCCTGCGGCCGTCTCTGGACGTGGCCCGAACCACACCGTTATGACACGCGATCATGCCCACCTTGTCATAGTCTGGCAGTGCCTTGATTGCAGAGACCATTTTCTGCAGATCCATCGAATCTCCTTTTCGTGCCGGCCGGCTTCTCGTCGATCTCATTGACACCTGCAGTGCACTGTTGTAAAGTCCATACCATAAAGACCAATACTACAGCAAAGATTTCTCGGTTGTCCCAATGTCGAGATATATGCTTGCACGTTGGCTGCTTCGAAAAGAAACTAGATCGTACCCGGAGTATTCCACACCTGGGCAGGGCTGAGTCCTGCGATTCGGACGCTCGCGCTTTGGAGGCATTCAGACTTCGACGAGGTCTCTTCGGTCCACCCTGGGCTGTGAGCTCCATTCGGCCCGAGCTCGCGGCCGAGGGCAGGCCGAACGGAGCCTCAGGGACGAAGACACTCGAGATCTCGCAACCTTCACGAAAGTGGTGCCGCGCGGGCAGTACATTCTCATACCCGGTGGAACCGCGAGTCAATGCAGGTTCGAGCCAAAAACCAGGGAGGCTCCGGCCAGAAATTCTCCGTTTATTGCCTGGCGGCCGGGGATATATGGCACGGCGGGCTAAGCGCTGCATCAGGGTCTGACCATGCGACTGGGTATCATCGGGCTTCCAGGTTGCGGCAAAACCACTGTCTTCAACGCGCTCACCGGAAACATAGCTGAAGTGGCCGATTTCTCTCCGGGTGTGCGCCGCCCCAATCTGGGGGTGGTCAAGGTGCCCGAGCCACGACTCGCCTTTCTCGCCGAGCTCTATCAATCCAAAAAGGTTACAGAAGCCACCGTGGAATACGTGGACGTGGGGGGTCTCACCGGCTCTGCCCAAAGGGGCAAAGAACTCGGCGATACCTTCCTCAACCACATCAGACCGGTGGATGCTCTGCTGCATGTTGTGCGGAATTTTCACCATCCCATTCACGGGCCACCTGATCCCCTGGGTGATCTGGGCAGGGTTGAGACGGAACTGGTTCTGGCTGACCTTGTGGTAGTGGAAAAACGCCTGGAACGTATTGCTGCCGAGAGAAAGCGGGGGAAAAAAGAAAACCCGGAAGAAGTAAATCTTCTGGAGGCCTGCCGGGAAAGCCTCGAGGCGGACATCCCGTTGCGGAATAAGGGCGAGATGTTGGATGGTCCCGTTTTACGGGGCTTCAGTTTCCTTTCAGCCAAGCCGCTGCTGGTTCTTGTTAATCAGCCCGAGGAAAAGAACCCCCCCCTTCCGGCTGAACTCGCCGATTGGACCGGCGTAGCCGTCCTGGAGATCATGGGCAAACTGGAGATGGAGCTGGCGCAGCTTGCTCCGGATGAGGCGAGTGACTTTATGAAAGAGATGGGGGTTGAGACCCTCGCGACGGATCTGGTGATCCAGGCCTCGCACCGGCTCTTGGATCTGATTTCTTTTTTTACGATAAACGAGCAGGAAGCACGGGCCTGGACCGTCAGGCAGGGAACCTCGGCCGTCAAAGCGGCCGGTGTCGTGCATTCGGATATGGAGCGTGGCTTTATCCGCGCCGAGGTGATTTCCTGCAGCGATCTGGAAAGAGCGGGTAGCTATGCCGCTGCCCAGAAACAGGGACTCGTTCGCCTTGAAGGCAAGGACTATACCGTCCAGGACGGAGATGTTATCTTTTTCCGATTTCACATCTGAACAGGCCACACGTGTCAGGTGCCGTAATGTCCAGGGCTGCGAAGAACGGTTGGAGGTGGCCGGCGGCAAGGAGATTTTGCTGGTAACATAGTGTAAGATTACCATACATTCTTCCTAGACTGACAAGATGGCCATCCAGGGAGGAAGCGAAATGTTTGACAAGGACAAACTAAACAGCCTCAAATCCGCAAAGGAAAACTGGGAACAGGGGCCGGTGGCGAAGGCCTGCGCCAAATTCCCTGAGAGGAAGAGTACCTTTACCACCATCTCCGGTGAAGTGGTGGAGCGTCTCTATACGCCTCTGAACATCAGCGATCTTGACTATGAGACCAGTCTCGGCTTTCCCGGACAGTATCCTTTTACCAGAGGCGTTCAGCCTACCATGTACCGCGGCCGGCTCTGGACCATGCGCCAGTATGCAGGCTTCGGCACGGCGCAAGAGACCAACGCCCGCTATCGTTATCTGTTGGACCAGGGACAGACCGGTCTGAGCGTTGCCTTCGACCTGCCGACCCAGGCCGGTTACGACTCGGACCATCCCCTTGCCCTGGGCGAGGTGGGCAAGGTGGGGGTGGCCATTGACTCCATCGATGACATGCGAGTGCTTTTTCACCAGATCCCCCTGGACAAGGTGACCACTTCCATGACCATCAATGCGCCTACAACCGTCTTGCTGGCGATGTATCTGGCCATTGCCGAGGAGCAGGGGGTGCCCTATGACAAGGTGGGCGGGACGGTGCAAAACGACATTCTCAAAGAGATTATCTGCAGGGGGCAATACATCTACCCGCCCGAGCCGTCCATGCGTCTCACGATTGATCTCATCAAGTTCTGCTTCGAGCACGTGCCCAGGTGGAACAGCATCAGTATCAGCGGCTACCACATTCGGGAGGCCGGGGCTACAGCGGCCCAGGAGATTGCCTTTACCATAGCCAACGGTATCTCCTATGTACAGTCGTGTATAGATCGAGGCCTGGAGGTGGATACTTTCGGACCCCGGCTTTCCTTCTTCTTCAACGCCTTCACCAACGTGCTCGAAGAGGTGGCAAAGTTCCGGGCGGGCCGGCGCTACTGGGCCCGGGTGATGAAGGAAAGGTTCGGCGCCCGGAACCCTCGCTCCATGATGATGCGCTACCATGTCCAGACCGGCGGCGTGACCCTCACCGCCCAGCAGCCCCTCAATAACGTCGTCCGGGTTGCCCTGCAAACACTGGCCACTGCTTACGGGGGAGCTCAGTCCCTTCATACCAATTCATATGACGAGGCACTTTGTCTGCCCACCGAAGAAGCAGTAACCGTAGCCCTTCGGACCCAGCAGATTGTCGCCGAGGAAAGCGGGGCAACACATACCATCGACCCGCTGGCTGGCTCATACTATCTGGAGGCAATGACTGATCGGATCGAGGCAGAAATCGACGACTACATCAAAAAGATTGACGCCATGGGCGGCACGCTGAAAGCCATCCAGGAGGGCTACATTCAGAAAGAGATACAGGACAGCGCCTACAGGTTTCAGAAGGAAATCGAGTCAGATGAGCGGGTCTATGTGGGAGTCAACAAGTACACCATGGAAGAGCCGCCACCCACCAATCTGCTCAAGATAGACCCCAAAC
>JBKHJD010000181.1:0-4875 GCA_046538315.1 Syntrophobacteria bacterium | reverse complement strand
CAACATTCCATTATTCCATTATTCCAATTGTGAGCGGAGCGAACTAAGTTCTTATTATTGAAATACGCTCACTTTTACCCATACATGATATATGGCACGTTATTTGCTTGAGGAGAAAAAACCATACCGCACGAAAGGAGGCTACCATGGCAAGCACCATTGGTTTCGGCGTCGTTATCGGGTTTATTATTGGCTATCTTGTGGCCACGGTTCAGTATCACCGCAAGATTTCCAGCCTGAGGAGTATGTGGAACGAATTTGTCCTCAGTCAGAAATCACGTTAGGCCAGATATGTAACAGACTACGAACGAACCGTATCCTTCCTCTTGCTGTTTCCAGCCATATCACAGTAACCGTCAGGGTATTATTGCAATTCTTTCCCGGAGATGGTACATTAAATTGCACTTTGAGGGGAACAAGACTGTAAGTGCATAACTCGGTATCTCGCTATGCGACTCGCAGGGGCAGTCTTACTGTTGAATCGTACGTTCAAAAAAGAGCAGCATTGGGTGGTGTTTTCAACCAGGCGACCTTCACGATTCATCTCTCCACATCGCTTTCGGCAGAGTCATAAAAATGGCAACCACGCTGCATTCCCCTCTCTCGAGCACAGATTCGGGTTAGCAACTGGATTCGTACGTTTAAAGAAGAATTTGTTTATTCAGCACTGGTGTTGAGCAAACAAGCCCAGGCCGGTGTTGTTGAACCTGGTTTCGTCAATCCAGGCACCGGTCCTGAAGGATGTGTCGACCATGCTGATGAAGCAGTCTGCACCTGCTCCCTGGTTGAAAGCCGAACAAGCACCAGAGAGGATTCTGGTGGTAGACGACGTGTCGGACGTGCGCGATCTCTGTGTGGAGCTTATCCGCGATATAGGCCTGGAGGCGGCTACGGCCGGCGATTTCTCCAGGGCAAAAGAACTGCTGGAAAAAGAAGGCTTTCCCGTTGTAATCAGTGACATAGCCATGCCTGATGTTGACGGTCTCCAGCTCACTCGACTCATCAAAGAACTGTGTCCGGAGACGGATGTAATTTTGATGACCGCCTACAGCATGCGTTACACCTATGATGACGTGCTGGCGGCAGGCGCCACTGATTTTATTCAAAAACCTTTTAGCAACGAGGAATTTCAGGCCAAGCTGAAGCGGGTTTTACGTGAGCGCCAGCAGATAGGAACCATTCAGCGCTCCGAGCGGCATTTCCGAACCCTGCTGGAGAATATTCCCGGAGTAGTTTTCACCGTCTTTGCTGACGGCAGCATCCAGTTCGTAGACGACAGGATCACTGAACTCACCGGCTATCCAAAAGAGGCCCTGTGTACCGAGCCGGGCCTATGGTCCTCGCTGCTCGGCAAGGACGCGGCCTCTTTTTCTAATGATTTGCTCCAGCCCGCCTTCCACCAGGACGGCAGTGTTCTGCGGGAATACTTTATCCGTTGCCGGGATGGCCAACACAGATGGCTTCAGGTGAGGGGCCAGGCAATTTTCGACGCCGATGGGAGGAGCATCAACCATGTAAGCGGCATTCTTCTCGATATTACCCACCAGAAGCGGCTGGAAACACGAACCAGCGCACTGAACCAGCTTTTCTTGAGCTTTGGTGCGGACCACAATGCCAACATCCACAAAATTGTCCTGGAAGCCGCGAATCTGCTATCTGCTTGTGCCGCCCTGTACTTTCGCGCTGGCAAGGATGAAAACGAGACTTCATTGACCCTGATGCATCCCGACGGCCGGGTGGATGAAGCAAAAGGCTGCAGGGCGCAGGTAGGGCCCCTTCTCGAGAGAATCTTGAAGGGCTCTGGCGCACAGACCGAGATCTTGGAAAACCTCGGTATGGACCCTGAACTCCAGTGTGATTACCTGGTAGAACGGTATCAACTAAAGAAATGCATTGGTAAACCGCTTCTGGTAAACGGACAGGTTTGCGGCTGCTTTTGTGTGGTTTTCTCTACCTCCCGCAGCGTGATCCCCGACGAGGTAGCGTTGTTTTCCATGCTTGCCAAGGCGCTTGCGATCGAGGAAGAGCGGCGTGACCTTCAGAGCGCCCTCGTTCGCTCTGAGATCAAGTATCGCTCTCTGGTGGAAGGAAACCTGTATCCCATCAGTATCATCGACAGCCGGGGCACTATCTGCTATTGCAATAAAGTGATGACCTCCATGTTTCGCTATCCCCACCCTTCCGGGCTCTTGGGCCGTGACTTTGTGGAATTGCTCCATCCTGAAGACCGCCGCCGTTTCGTTGAACTGTTCCAGAATTTCAAATACGAGCGCACGGACGAGCTCCAGCAGGACTTGAACTTTCGCGGCCTGGCCTGCGATGGTACCGTCATGGACATCAGGGCCAGAGTCGGGACGATTTCCTACGATGATCAACCGGCACTGCAGGCCATTCTGGAGGATATCACCGAGCGAAAACAGACGGAAGAGGCACTCAAGGATTCAGAAGAACGGTACCGCACCCTGGTGGAAGGCGCCAATGACGCCGTCTTTCTGGAGACATTCGACGGTCACATTGTGGACATCAACACCAGGGCCTGTCAGATGCTCGGCTATACCAGGGATGAAGTGCTGCGCATCGGCATGGCTGAGCTGGTCCATCGTGATGACAGTTCGGTTGGGGCCGGGCAAAAGGATGGGGAGCATGTTCAACACCGCGAAGAGACTATGATTCGCCGTGACGGCAGCAGGGTACCTGTAGAGGTCAACACATCCATCCTGAAGCTCAAGGGCGAAAAATACCTCATGTCTGTGGTTCGGGACATCACCCTTCGCAAAGAAAAAGAGCTTCGGCAAAAACAACTTGAGCATGCGATCATCGAAAGCAAAAACAGATTGATGGCCGTATTCGACGGAATCATGTCGCTGCTGACGATCACGGATCTGGACTATAACATTATCATGGTAAACAAGGCGACCGCTTCCCTGTTCGGTGAAACTATTTCCCAGCTCTTGGGGAGGAAATGCTACGAGGCGTTCCGGAGACGCAATGAGCCTTGTCCCAGCTGTCCCGTACGTGACACCAAACACACCCATAAGCCTTCACACCGCCTGTCCGCTAATCCGGTTATCAATCGGACCCTCGAAGAGTACACCTATCCTATCTTCGATGCCTCGGGCAACCTGTCCCTCATCATCAATTATGGCATTGATGTAACCGACAAGCTGAAAATGGAAAAGCAACTCATCCAGGCGGATAAAATGGCCTCTCTGGGGACTCTTGCCGCAGGCATCGCCCACGAGATCCGGAATCCCATGGCGACCATCAATCTCAACACCCAGATTCTCCTGCGAGATCTGGCTCTGGATCAGGACTATCAGGTCTACATGCTTGATATTCAAAAAGAGGTCAGAAAGATTGAACGAATTATTTCAGAGATCCTGGAGTTTTCCAAGCCCAAGCCGGCCCACCTTGTGGAGTCCGACATCAACGAGGTGCTGCGTGGCGTCCACGACCTCACCCGGGTGCAGTTGCGCAAGCACAATGTCAGGATCCACCTCAAACTCCACGAGTCCCTGCCACCCGTCCTCATTGATCCACGGCAGGTTACTCAGGTGATTATCAATTTCGTGATCAATGCCATGCAGGCCATGCCCGAGGGCGGGGATTTGACCATCACCGCCCAGCGCGATCCCGGTGGCCGCGGGGTGGAGCTGCTCGTCAGTGACACGGGGGTGGGTATACCCCAAATGAATATCGACAAGATTTTTGATCCTTTCTATACCAACAAGCCGGAGGGAACCGGCCTGGGGCTGGCAATCGCCCGCCAGATTCTGGACAAAAACCAGGCATCCATTCAGGTATCCAGCAAAGAAAACGAGGGAACCACTTTTCGGGTTCAGTTCAAAACCGCGCACCAATAGGAAGAGCTCCTGTACCGGGAGAACACAACCCCTTCTCCGGAAGCACAGCTTCCTCTTTTGCCTGACTCTGGCAGCACCAGCGGCCGAGATTCATTCCGGCGTCTTGCAAGCCGGATTTCTTCCCTGATTGGCCTGGACAAATTTTCTCATAAAAACGATTTACATTGCTCCGTAAAACCGTGGTAAGCTAGGAGCGTTTTCGGCCGGTAGCCTGATCGGTGAAGGGCATGAACGAGTCGCAGCACAACATCTTGATTGTAGATGACGAGACCTCCTTTCGCACCTCCCTTCGGGGAGCCCTGCAGAAGAGCTACCAGGTTACCGAAGCCGCGAGCAGCGAGGAGGCCATTCGACACGTGCTGGAGTCCTCCCCGGATGTAGTCCTTCTGGATATTTCCATGCCCGGGGTCGACGGGCTTGAGACCCTCCGGCAGATCAGGGAGATCGACGACTACATTGCCGTAATCATGGTCACCGCGTACGGGGAAATCAAGAACGTGGTCCAGGCCATAAACCAGGGTGCAGTGGACTACCTTACCAAGCCCATTGACCTGGACCAACTGGACATTGCTATCAATAAGGCCCTTGAACGGCTGCGCTATAAACAGGAGATCGCCGCCCTCCGGCAGGCTCTGAGCAGGGAATACAATATCGACAACTTGATCGGTAAGGATGCGGAGTTCCTGCGGGCCCTGTCCATGGCCAAACGGATTGCCAGAAGCCCGGATGCCAATGTTTACATTGGAGGGGAAAGCGGAGTAGGCAAGGAGCTCATTGCCCGGGCCATCCATTACAATAGTCCCAAGGCCTCGGGTCCGTTCGTGGCCGTTAACTGTGCTGCCATCAGCAAAGAGGTAGTGGAGAGCGAACTCTTCGGCTACAAGCGCGGAGCCTTCACCGGGGCCCACGTCAAGGGAAAGAGAGGCTTCTTCGAGGAGGCCCACGGCGGGACGCTCCTGTTGGACGAGATAGCTGACCTCCCGCTTGACATCCAGGCCAAACTCCTCAGGGT
>JBKHJD010000180.1:0-4921 GCA_046538315.1 Syntrophobacteria bacterium | reverse complement strand
GCTATACACAGGGCAATAAGCAGAGGATCAGGTGGAATCGGGAAAAAGGACGCCTCACAGAAAGCAACAACGGCAAGAGCCAATCCACCGTATGGGGTATGAGCCCAGTGGAGGATCCAGACGGTCAATTCCCTGAGCCAATCCAGCAGCTCCATTGTTGTTCACCTTTCGGGGCTGTCAGTGTTCCCTGGCCTCCTCGGTGTGCCCGGATGCCCTGCGGCCTTTCTCCGCCTGCTGCCTGTCGTCTGCTCCGTAGCGCTGGCCGTTGAGCACCCTGAGCCTGCTCCTGCATGTATCGATGAGCAATTTCGAGGAAAAGCCGCCGGCAAACCGTTCGTCAAACGCTCCAGGATCCTCACCCAACAGTCGCACGGCATTGGCGTACTCACGTCTGGCCCGGTCAACCCGTCCTGCCAGGGTATAGAGGTCTCCCAGGTAGAAACGGGCCAGGGCATGTTCCGGCTTCAGATACACCACTTTTCTGAACTCTTCAATGGCCCTGTCTGTATCCTCCTTGGTTCGGTAAACGATCCCGAGCAGAAAATGTCCGGCAACGGAAAACGAACTCCGGCGGAGAATCCACCGGCACAGCTCCGCCGATCTGTCCGGCTTGCCCTGGTTGAGAGCGATCTCTGCCTTGAGCAGAAGTACATCCTCAGGCATTGTCTCTACATCCTGGTAGGGATCCAGGAGGCAACCCGCCTCCTCGGGCCTTCCCGCCTCCAGAAGTTCTCTGGCCTCGGTGCACAGCTGCCGGAGCTTCTCCCGCCGGTGAGCGGGAGCGCTGTGACTATGGCCGTCGCCGCCATGCTGCTTCGGATGCAGCCTTCCGGCCGGTGTGGCTGCTTGCGCCCTGTTTTTTTCCGGGAAGGAGGCCTGTTTTTGATAGAGGAAGACTCCTCCCATTTGCACTGTGGTGAATTCATTGGAAAGATAGCGCAAGCTTTCTGAAAACCCGGTAAACAGATAGCCTCCCTCGCGCAGGCTCCGGTAGAAATTGTGGATCACTCGCCTGGTGGCCTCTACCTGGAAGTATATGGTCACATTGCGGCAGAAAATGATGTCCCACCCCGATATTTCAGCCAAGGGATCCGGTTCACCCACCAGATTCCAGCAACGAAACTCAACCATTTGCTTGATGGATTCGTCCAGGATGTAGGTATCGCCGTTTTGGCTGAAGAAACGCCTCCGGTACTTCTCCGGTGTACTGCGTAGAGAACGTGCCCGGTATACCCCCATACGGGCCGCCTCCAGGGCGGCATGGCTTACATCGGTTCCCACAATCTGGATCAAGGGGTAGTTTGCACCAGCCATTTCCTCGGCCACAATCATGGCAATGGTATACGGCTCTTCTCCCGTGGAGCAGCCTGCACTCCAGATGCGCAACCTTGATTCCGGAGGAGATTTTCTGCTGAGAATTTCAGGAATTACGTACCGCTGCAAAGCCATGAGCTGGGCCAGGTCTCGGAAAAAGTAGGTCTCGTGAATTGTGATCAGATTGAGCAAGTCGTTGAATTCTTTGCTGCCGCCGGGCGATGAAAGCAGCCCGTAATAATCCGTAAAACTATCCAGACCCTTGACCTCCATCCGCTTGAGCAGGCTGCTCCTGAGGAACTCCTGCTTGGCCGCATCGAAATAGATTCCTGCTCTCCGGGCGATGAGGTCCCGAAAGCGACGGAATTCTCCCGTGCTGAATTCCCCTTGTGCGGCTGTCCGTGCCTTCCCCTGACTCACCGAAATGCCCCTCCGTTTTCCTATCCCTTGGAAATCCATGCCATGAGCTGGGGCGCAATTTTTTCCAGTGGAAGAACCATCTCTGCTGCCCCCAGATCAATAGCAGCGCGCGGCATCCCGAAAACAATACTCGTCTCCTCGTCCTGGGCTATGGTGTGCGCCCCACGAGCCCTGAGCCGCTTCAGACCAGAGGCCCCGTCCGAGCCCATTCCCGTGAGCACAATGCCGATACCCCGGGTGCCGTAATAGTGACTCACCGAATCAAAGAGCACTTCCGCCGATGGCCGATGTCCGCCAATCGGCAGCGACTTGTTGAGACGAATCAGCCCGTCGTCGGTAACCAGCATGTGGTAGTCCTCAGGAGCGAGCAGCGCGACGCCAGGCTTCAGTGGATCCCCGTGTTCCGCTTTTTTCACCGTAAGCTCCACTTCGCTGTCCAGCCATCGCGCGAGACCTTCCAAAAACCCGGGGCTCATGTGTTGTACTACCAGAAAAGCCGCGTTTACCCCGGCGGGTATCTCCTTGAGCAGGCTCATGAGGGCGCTCGGGCCTCCTGTTGAGGAGGCGATCACCACCATAAAAGGAAGCTCTCCTGTCTCCACCGACGGCTGCATGTGAGCGCGATGCCCTTCATGGCCTGCTGGAGCGCGAACGGGCACGGGCCGGAGCCGGGTAGAGGCCAGGGTCCGCAGCCTGCGAAGGAAGCTATTGCGAACTTCCGGTCTGGTGCGCCACAGGTACAGTTCCTGCTTGTCGAGTACATCCAGCGCCCCTGCATTGAGAGCCTGAAAGAGCTTCTCCTTCGGGTCGCTCAGGGATGCGGTGATCATAACAATGGGAACCGTAAACTGGGCCAGGATCTGTTCAACCGCAAGGAACCCATCCAGACCGGGAAGTCGTATGTCCATGGTGATCAGATCGGGCTGCAGCCGCATGGCAGCCTCAACCGCCTCCCGGCCGTCGCTCAGGGCTCCCACCACCTGAAATCTGCGGTCAGTGCCCAGGATGTCCGTGAGCAGATCACGGGCGCTTTTGACATCATCGACGATCAACACCCTGATGGGGCCATCATCTTTGCACCTTTTCGGCCCGTGCTGATCGGTTAGGGAAGCCATCTCCGGGGTGTCTCCGCCTACGCCGTCTGCGGCTTCTGACCCAGTAAACCCTCTATGATATCAATCAAATTCTTCTGGTCGAAGGCGCTCTTGATCAAATATGCATCAGCCCCCACCTCAAGGCCCCGGCGTTTGTCTTCCTCGCGCTCCATTGAGGTTACAACCACTACGGGCACATCCTTCGTCCTGTGGAAACTGCGAATCTTTCTGGTGAGAGCGAAGCCGTCCATTTTCGGCATCTGGATATCGGTAATCACCAGATCAATGTCCTGCTCCTGCAATTTGGTGAGGGCGTCAAGACCATTTTCTGCGGTGACCACCCGATAACCAGCTGCCTCCAGTATACTCTTTTCCATCTGCCGGGTTACCACCTGGTCTTCCACAACCAGGATTGCCCGGCGGTCTCTGAAGGGTATCTGTTCTGTGGGCTGGTCTTGCCAGTGGTGCCTCGTATCTGCCTGCACCTGCCAGACCAGCGCTGGCACATCGAGGATGAGGGCGACTTCGCCCGAGCCGAGAATCGTAGTCCCTGACACGTACTCAACGTTGCTCAGGTGGCTGCCTAGGTCCTTGGTAACGATTTCCCGCTCTCCGAGAATCTCTTCTACGAGAAATGCGACCTTGCGCTCGCCTGCCTGCAGGACCACGATCATAAGGTGTTCACTCGCCAGCACCTCGAGGCTTTCCTCCTGCCACCCCAGGACAAGGGCCAGGTTGCGCAGTGGGAGGATCTCGCCCTGGTCGACAATGGCTTGTCGTCCCTGGATCGACCTGACCTTGTCTCTGGAGAGTTGAAGGGTTTTGGCCACCGACACAGCAGGAGCGGCCAGGACTTCGCCGGCACACTGGATCGTGAGCGCATGGACCGCGGCCAGAGTGAGGGGCAGGGAAATGACGAAACGGGTACCCTTGCCCAATTCAGAGGATACGTGCACCTCACCGTTCAGCCTTTCCACATTGGCGCGCACCACATCCATCCCTACCCCGCGTCCTGAAACCTCGGTGACCGCGGTGCTGGTGCTGAAGCCTGGCAAGAAAATGAGGTCCAGCAACTGGGCCTCTGTCCAATCCTCTAGCTCGTTTTCTTTCACGAAGCCACTGGCGACAGCCACCTGCTTGAGGTGATCGCAATCAATGCCCCTGCCGTCATCCTCCAGGCTAATGATCACCTTGCCCCCTTCCTGGCGGGCTCGCAAAAGGAGGTTCCCTTTTTCCGGTTTGCCGCATTGGCAGCGCTCCTCAGGAGTCTCGAGCCCATGGTCCAGAGCGTTGCGCAGCAGGTGAATGAGCGGGGCGCCAATCTGCTCCACAATGCGCTTGTCAAGTGTGGTTTGCTCCCCTTCCACCCGGAAATTCACTTTTTTGCCGGATTGCCGGCTCAGATCGCGCACCGCTCTGGGCAGCGTCTTGAACACCAGGGCCAGCGGCAGCATGCGAAGTTCCATGGTTCGATGCTGCAGGGTTTTTATGAGGCGACCGCTGTTTTCTACGGCCTCTTGCAGGCGCCGGCTGCTGTCTGCCAGGGAATTCCCCAGTTTCGCAACTTCCTCGAGCAGGCGTGACCGGCCTCTGGGGACCCGCTCGGCCCGGGGCAGGCTAGCGGTCTTTCGCAGCCGCAGACGATGCAACTGATGCCGAATCCGTTCAAAGGTCTCCAGTTCATTTTCCACCCGGATCTGGCCGATAACCGTCTCGCCCACCAGATTTACCAGTTCGTCCAGCCTGGCCGTGGGCACCCGCACCGTATCTATAACCGGCAGTGCGGTGGCGGTCACCCTCTCCGGCTCGGTCACCGTAGCGGCGGGCTCCGCCTCGCTGGCCCCCTCCACCTCGACATCGGCCAGGAGCCTGGCCAACCGCGCCAGACTACTTTCCACGTCCACCTTGATGCGCTTGCCTTCAGCAAGAGTGTCCAGCATGATGCTGATGGCGTCGTTGCTCTCGAACAGGGCATCGCATGCCTCTGCGGTCACCGGTAGCCGTCCCTCCTGGAAGGCGCGCAGCACATCCTCAATGCGATGTGCCAGCCTGCCCATCCGCTCGAACCCCATTGTCAGGGCGGAGCCTTTCAG
>JBKHJD010000179.1:0-4926 GCA_046538315.1 Syntrophobacteria bacterium | reverse complement strand
CAACATTCCATTATTCCATTATTCCAATTGTGAGCGGAGCGAACTAAGTTCATATATTTAGGTCAGATAACAGGCAGCTCGGATATTTTTCGCTATCCAGCTGAATCAACAGCATTCTTCATGTTTTGGCAGAGAGCGGCGCTTAACTTTCATCCAGCCTCCCGAGGCGTTCGTTGTCAGTCGTCCGTGGTCCGTTGTTCGAACAAGATCGCGCCTGGAAAGGCGCTGCCAAAGCGTCCGCCCCGAGTATAGACCTGGACGGTGCAACGGACGACTGACAACGGACCACTGACCACTTTGATTACGAGGTTGTTTCCTCCTTCACCCCGCTGAAGATTCTGGCAATCCCATAGGTAAGCTTTCGCACCTCCAGCCGCGAAAAACCTGCTTGGCCAATCTCCTGGCTAAACTCATTTTCCTTTGGAAAATTGTGCACCGACCCTGCCAGATAGGTATAAGCATAATTGCTGCGGGCCAGCATGTTTCCCGCCAGCGGCAAAATATAATCGAAATACAGGTGATATATACCTCCGAGAAATCGATCCTCCGGCACATCGAACTCCATAATCAGCAGTTGACCGCCCGGTTTGAGCACGCGTCTGAATTCAGCCAATGCCTGCCCGCGTTCCTCAATGTTGCGAATGCCGAAGGAGATAGTCAGGGCGTCAATGCAAGCGCTTTTCACAGGAAGCCGGCGGGCGTCCCCCATTGACAGGTGAATACGCCTTGCCAATCCTTTCGATCTGATTTTTTTCTGGCCGATTGCCAGCATCCGCCGGGAAAAATCCACACCGATGACCTGCACGCCCTTGTGCTGCCTGCATATCTGGATGGCAACCTCGGCAGTACCGCTGGCCACATCCAGGACGAACGACCCCGGGCGGAGCTTGACACACTGCGCCAGTCTTCTCCTCCAGTATGAGTCCCTCCGCAGGGAGAGAAAACTATTCTGGAAGTCATAGGAAAACGCAATGGTCTCGAACATCCTCTTGACCTGGTAATCTCTCATTTTCCTCCCCTGATCGCGACGACAAATTGAGCTCTTCTGCAATGCACCAGCTCAAAAGGTCCCTCGTCCTTGGGCTGACACTGGGAAACACCTGACACCGTGGCCAGCTACACATACCAGAGGCCGTCGTGGCTCTTCTGACTGACTGGCAGTAAAGTCAGTGGTCCGTCGTCAGTCGTCCGTTGCATCACTATTTTCATAGGCTCAACTCAGAGATCAGCTGGCTGGAGCTTTTGTCCGTGATGTAACTCAACTACCCCTTATTTTCCGGCCTTGACAACGGACTACGGACAACACGCAACGGACACTACTGCTGCTGGGAGCCTTGGAACGAAGAAGGGCCACGATGGCCTCCGCTCCTGTGTATCCAACCCGGCTCCTCGCCAAGATTCAAGCCCACGGTGTCACGGGTGGGTAAAAGTAAGCGTCCTTGAGGCCCCTTCCAGGGTGAGTTCGTCTTTTGCTTATGCCCTGCGCTTTCCGCTCTGCGTCCTATCAGACGAGACCAAGGAGGCGGCCTCCCTGGTAAATAATAAAGGAAACCACCCATGCCAGGACAAGGGAGTAGGTGACGTTGAAGGAAGTCCACTTCCAGGAATTCGTTTCACGGCGAATGACGGCAACCGTGGCAAGACAGGGAACATAGATAAGCACGAACGCCATAAGGGCATAGGCCCCCACCGAAGTCATCCCTGAAGCCCGCAAGGAATTCCGCAAGGCCTCAGTCTCTTCATTCACCTCCGGTCCAGCGGCATAGAGCACGCCCAGGGTGCTCACCACAATCTCTTTTGCCACAAAGCCGGTGAACACTGCCACACTCGTCCGCCAGTCAAAGCCCAGAGGAGCGAAAACCGGCTGGATAGCATGGCCCACTCGGCCCAGAAAGCTGTGCTCCAACCCGGCCTTTGCCTGGTAGACCTCTGACTTCGTCTCTTGAGCTGAAGCAGGCTCCGCCGCTCCCGTTACCGCTTCAGGGGATTTCGCTTCTAACCTGGTGCCCTCCCTTTGTCCTCCATGGTTCACGGGCACCTGGGTACTTCTGGGAAAAGTCGCCAGAATCCAGATTATGATGGAGCCGAGCAGGATTACCCCGCCCATTTTTCGCAAAAAAATGGAGGCGCGGTCCCACATATGAATGACCAGGCTCTTCACAGTGGGCACCCGGTACGGAGGAAGTTCCATGACAAACGGAGCAGCTTCGCCGCGAAAAAGAGTTACGCAAAACAGCTTGGCCATGCCGATGGCCAGGATGATACCCAGTGCATAGATGCTGAAGATTACATTGCCGGCCTGGGCACCGAAAAAAGTTCCTGCAAGCAGCACATAAACGGGAAGCCGAGCCGAGCAGCTCATCAGTGGATTGATCAGGATGGTGACCAGCCGGTCCCGTTCACTTTCCAGGGTGCGTGTTGCCATGATCGCCGGCACATTGCACCCGAAGCCCATGAGCAGCGGGATAAACGATTTGCCGTGCAGTCCGATCAGGTGCATAACCCTGTCCATGATAAACGCGGCGCGGGCCATGTAGCCGGTATCCTCAAAGAGCGCTATGCAGAAGAAGAGGATCAGGATGTTCGGCAGGAAGATAGCCACGCTTCCCACCCCGGCAATGACGCCGTTTACCAGCAGGTCCCGGGCCAGTCCCGGCGGCGCCTGCTCGGCGGCGAAGGCTCCCAGCCACCCTATGCCGGCATCAATCCACTCCATGGGGTAGTTGCCGAGGGTGAAGGTGAGCTGAAACATGGCCCAGATAAACAGTATAAAAATGGGAAATCCCAGGAGCCTGTTGGTAAGAACGTGATCTATCTGTCTGGAGAGATCAAACTTGCTCCTCGGAGAGGAAATCTTCAAGACCTCCTTGAGGGCCCCACCGATGAAGCCGTACCGCTGGTCGGTGAGCACCATTTCGGCGTCATCCTTGTAAAACTCTGCCAGACGTTTCCGGCTTGCCTCGCCCTGGGCGATGATCTGCTTGCCGATCTCCCCCAGAGTCCTGACCCTGTCCTTCACCGCACTGTCATCTTCCAGGAGCTTGACCGCCAGCCAGCGCGTGGAGAAGCGCGCACCGATGGAACGATCCTGCCAGATTATATCCTGGATCTTTTTGATTTCCTTTTCGAATTCGCGTCCGTAGGCGATATGAATGTGGCGGCTTACGGTGTCCCGGTCCTCTGCCACCGCCACCACCTTATCCAGCAATTCTTTGGTCCCCTCATTCCTCTTGCCCACCGTAAAGACCACAGGAACGCCCAGCAGTGTTCCCAGTTGTTTTGAGTCAATCTGGTGGCCGCGCGCCTTGGCCACATCTGCCATATTGAGGACCAGAATCAGTTTGACCCCCAGTTCGATGAGTTGGGTGGCAAGGTAGAGATTGCGCTCCAGGTTGGAGGCGTCAACGATGTCCACCACCACGTCCGGCTTCTCGTCCACCAGGAAGCGGCGTGCTATGATCTCCTCGAGGGAATACGCTGTAAGGCTGTAAGTTCCCGGCAGGTCCACGACCCGGAGACGATGACGGTTATGGTATATGGTCCCCTCTTTCTTTTCGACCGTCACCCCCGGCCAGTTGCCCACGTGTTGTCGTGTACCGGTGAGGTTGTTGAAGATGGTGGTTTTCCCGGAGTTGGGGTTGCCGGTCAAGGCAACGCTAATGGTATCCCGGCTCACGCATGCTCCTGTTGCCGTTTTTCCATGATCACGTGGGCTGCTTCCTGAACCCGCAGGGACACATGGTATCCTTTGATGATGAGCTCAATGGGATCTCGAAGGGGGGCATACTTTTCCACCAGCACCTCGGTACCCTTGATAAAACCCATTTCCTGCAATCGTTTCCGAAAGGCGCCGCTTCCATTGAGCCTGGCGATTATGCCTCGCTCTCCTTGTTTGAACTGACTCAGGGGGATCATCTACGCATCTCCAGCTCCGTTTGAGTTGCATAAAGGGCTACCGAAATCGGCCGTGAGTTCGCGCCGGAAGCTTGATGTAAACGTTTTTGCTCTGCGACTCAAAAATGCACTAACGGAGTATTCCTCAATCAGATAGAGCCGAACACATTAACAAGGTACCAGCAAGGGAAGAGCCCCATCTCTCCTCGCCAACGTCCTGCAACAACGGGGTAAAGCATGAAAGCCAAAAGGACGCGGCTTTACAGCTGGCCTCCAGAGGGAGCCGCGCTCAACTGCCCATATCAAGCCTGCACTATGTAGTGATTGGGAGATGTAAAAACCGGCCACAATCAAACTTTCACTCTACGTCCCTGGCACGGCTGTTATTGGGAGAGACCAGAATTTTATGACTGAGACCGTGTCCCAGTGCAATCCGGCTCCCTCTAAAGGTAACAATAATAGGCCCGGGCCCGCTCGATTTGATCACCTCTACCGCCGTCCCCGGGACAAGGCCCATTTCGGCCAGGCGTTGCTGGACCTGTCTCCCGCCCGCCAGCCTGTCAATAAGAACCTTTTCCCCGGGGAGTACATTCGCCAGGGGCAGCACCGGTTGCCGAAGTTTCCGGCACTCTCCGCAAATGCCATAGAGCTCCATCTTGTGATGCAGCAAGGTAAAACTGTAATGCAAGGCAATCTGGCGCTGGAGCGCTTCGATTTCAGGGTTGTGGAATTCCAGGATTTTGTTGCATTTGGCGCAGATCAAATGGTCGTGGTGCCAGCCGATGTGCCGGTGCTCGTACTGAAGCTCCTGTCCCTCAAAATGCTTCTTGTAGGCGTAGCCGTAACGGCAGAGAAGCTCCAGCGTCTCGGCAATGAATTCCGCTTCCAGCTTGTGGCCCTTGTTTTCAAGTTTCTCCTTGAGGTCGGTGACGGTGACGTGTTCGGTAGTCTCCAGAAATGCCTCCAGTACCAGCAGGCGCTTGTCGCTGTAGTTCAGTCCGTGTTCCTTGCAGATAGTGATAAACTCTTCTC
>JBKHJD010000178.1:0-4956 GCA_046538315.1 Syntrophobacteria bacterium | reverse complement strand
GCCTGGGCCAGCGCATTAGGCATCGTATCGGCGAACTCTCCGGCGGCGAGCAGCAGAGAGTGGCTGTAGCGAGGGCTCTCGTGGTGCATCCCAAGGTGCTCCTTGCCGACGAGCCTACAGGCAATCTGGACAGCAAAAGCAGCCGGAGCGTTCATGAACTGCTGCTTCGTCTCAACCAGGATCACAACGTGGCCCTGGTGGTTGTTACCCACAATACGGAACTTGCGGGGATGATGCAGAAAGTGTTTCAGATGAAAAATGGGGTGTTGAACGAGATTGACTGACTTGCAGATAGTGAGCACGTTGTGAAATTTCAGCTTGTTGTCGTTCTAGTGATACTTTCACTCATATGCCCCTGGCCTCTCTACGGGAGTTCCTTTCGCCTCGCCATCATCCCGCTTGATTTCCATACTGAAGAGGATCTCAGTTCTCTGCGCCCGTCACTCATGCGTATGCTGGTCACTGGATTAGAGCAGCAGGGATTGCAACCGGTACCTGCCCCGAAGGAAATTGAAAAGATGCCCGAGGTGACGTATGAGGAAATGAACGATGCCATGGCTCGAGAGATTGGACAGGAATTGGAGAGCAGGTTTGCCCTTTATGGCAGCTTGACCAAGATAGGGGAGCAGATCAGCCTGGATGTCCGCCTGGTTGATGTGGAAGATCGCCGCCCCACAGCCTCCATCTACGTAACCCGGATGGGCCTGGAGAACCTGGCCAGCGGCGTGGCTGATCTCGCCGGAGAAGTTGCTATTCGTATCTTCCGGAAAAAGAAGATCCATCAAATAACGGTCACCGGCAATCGGCGGATAGAAGAGGAGGCCATCAAGCTCGTGATCGAGAGCAAGAGCGGCGATGTTTTTGACCCGGTCAAGCTCCGTGAGGATTTGAAAGCTATCTATAAGATGGGATATTTCAAAGATGTTCGCATTGAATCAGAAGATACACCCCAGGGCAAGGATGTCGTTTTCGTTGTTACAGAAAAGCCAACTATTGGTAAAGTCCTGATCCGGGGAACCGAGGCCGTGAGCGAAGAAGACATCCGCACCGCCATCACCACCAAGGCGTACAGCATCCTCCAGAGGACAGCCCTCAAGGAAGATGTGGAAAAGATCCGCTCACTGTATCGGGACAAGGGTTACTACAATGCCGAGGTCACTTTTGAGGTTGAGCCCTACCAGGAGGACAGGGTGGCTGTTACCTTCGAAATCGAGGAGCACGACAAGCTTTACATCCGTGAAGTCTCCTTCAGCGGCAATCACCAGTATTCGGACGACGAGCTCAGGGACCAGATCGCGACCTCGAAAAAGGGTTTTTTTTCCTGGTTCACCGGATCAGGTATTCTCAAACGGGAGCAACTGGAGGTGGATGTGGATCGGCTCGCCTCTTTCTATCATAACCACGGTTTTATCAATGCCAGGGTAGGAAGCCCTACTGTTACCTACGATGAAAAAGGAATATACGTCCAATTTCCCGTCTCCGAGGGCAGGCGGTTTCGAGTGGGAAAGGTGACCCTGGCCGGAGAAGGCCTCGAGGCCGAAGGGACTCTCATGGACTCTCTCAGACTGCCCAAAGAAGAATACTTCAGCCGTGAGGCTCTGGCCCGGGACCTGGAGACGATCAGCGACTTCTACAGCGCCCAGGGCTACGCATTTGCCGAGGCGAGACCGCAGATGAGCAAAGATGCCCGGCGTCAGGTCGTGGATGTTGTCTACGAGGTAGGGAAGGGAGATCTGGTCTATTTTGACCGAATTACCATCAGCGGTAATACCAAGACCCGGGACAAGGTAATCCGTCGGGAACTGTACGCCACCGAAAAAGCACGCTACGACAGGGCCAAACTGGAAAGGAGTGTACGGAACCTGAGGCGACTGGATTTTTTTGAAAAGGTGGACGTAAATACCAGCAAAGGTGACGAACCCAATGAGCTGAATGTGAATGTGGAGGTGGAGGAGAAGCCAACCAGGTTCATGTCGGTGGGCGCCGGTTTCAGTTCCGCAGACGAGGTGTTTCTTATGGGTCAGATTGCAGAGCAGAATCTCGGTGGCCGCGGCCAGAATCTTCAGTTCCAGGGTCAACTTGGCACCGTCGCCACGAGATACAGGCTCAAGTTTACCGAGCCCTGGCTCTTCGACATTCCCCTTTCCACCAGCCTTGAAGCCTACAACTGGCTTCGTGATTACGACGAGTTCGACAAGGAAAGCTATGGGGCCCGGCTCGGCGGCAGCTACCCTGTATGGGATTATTCACGCTTGTACCTGTCGTACGCCTATGACAGCGCCACGGTGAAGGATCTGGACCCTGATGTGTCCACATTTATCAAAGAGCAGGAGGGCACCATTGTCTCAAGCATCATAAGCAGCACCTTGCGGCGGGATAGCAGAGACCACTTCTTCCTGCCCACCCGGGGCTCTGACAACAGCATCCGGATAGACTATGCCGGGCAGCTTCTGGGCGGCGATGCTTCCTATGTCAAGGTAATTTTCAATTCCGGGTGGTACTTTCCGCTCCTGTGGGATTGTGTCGGGTTTCTTCACGGAAAAGTGGGCTATGCCAGGGAGATCCAGGGCGGCATACTCCCCATCTATGACCGCTTCTTCCTGGGAGGCATCAATTCCATCAGGTCTTTCGAAACTGCGGATGTGAGCCCGCGCGACCCGGAAACCGGAGACCGCATCGGCGGCAACAAGATGGCACTGTTTAACGCCGAGTTTCTCTTTCCCATATCGAAGGAGAGAGGTATTCGTGGCCTGGTCTTCTTTGATGCCGGCAACGCCTTCGATGACGGCGAGGAGATTGATGTCGCCGACTTCAAGACTGCTGTCGGCGTTGGCGTCCGATGGCACTCCCCCATGGGTCCCTTGCGGCTGGAGTGGGGCTACAATCTGGACCCCGAACCGCATGAAGACAGCAGCAACTGGCAGTTCTCCATGGGGGCGTTCTTCTAGGATGATGTTGTACTGCCGCATGGTCATATTACGGTCCTCTCTTCGTAAGAGGCCGGAGATGATTCCAGTCTGACAGCAAGGAGTATGGACATGAATCTGTACAGAGGTGTTTTTATCGGTTTCTTGTTGCTGGTGTGCAGCACTCCAGCCCTGGCTGCGGATATCGTTAAACTGGGCTTTTTCGACATGCAGACTGTCATTGATCGCTCTGAAATGGGAAAGGAGGGGGCGGAAGAATTTCGGCTTGAAATGAGGGAAGTTCGTGAGGAGCTGGCTAATGACCTCGAGGCAATAAAGCAACTTGATAGTGAGTTCAAGAAAAAGCAACATATCTGGAGTGAAGACGTAAAGAAAACAAAAGCCCAGGAGATCATGGGCAAGAAGGCGGAGTATGAGCGGCTTACCTATGAAGCCAACCGCAAGCTCGAGGACCTCCAGCAAGAGCTGCTGCAGCCCATTAAAGACAAGGTATTCGAGATTGTCACTGGGATCGGCAAAGAAGAAGGGTATACCATGATCTGGGAGATGCGGCGCGCAGGCCTCGTTTATGCACCAGCCTCTCTAGAGCTTACCGATCGGATCATACGGGAGCTGAATGAATACGCTGCCAAGGAAGGAAAAGACCAATCAACTGAAGAGTAGACAGGAGGCGGCATGATCGGGGTTGCCTGTTGGCTCCGGACGTTTCTTGTTATCGGGATATCGCCGCTCATGACTTGGATGAGGTAACGCCCCGGACTGAATGCCCCGATGACTCGAGAAACCCCGGAAGGCAAGGACGCTACGATGGAAAAAACCTTAGGGGAGCTGGCCCGCTGGGTCAATGGCAAGCTGTGCGGTGATGCTCAGCTGAAGATTGCCGGCGTGGCTGGACTGGAGGAAGCCGGGCCTACGAAGATCTCTTTCGTGGCGGCTCCCAAATACGCCGCGCTGGCGAGGAAGTCCAGGGCAGGCGGCCTCATTGTCCCCCCCGGGCTGGAGGATATTGAAAAACCACTCATTGTCAGTGACAATCCTTATCTGGCTTTTGCACGAATCCTTGCGCTTTTCACCGAGAAAAAGGCAGCCGTTCTGGGTGTGAGTCCCGAGGCGTACGTGGGCTCCGGCGTGCAACTGGGGAATGATATTTCCATTTACCCTCAGGTTTATGTTGGCGACGGTGTACAACTGGGAAACCACGTTACCTTGCATGCGGGTGTCTACGTGGGTGCCGGCGTTCGGATCGGTGACGAGTCGGTGATCTATCCCAATGTCAGCATTCTTGAGCGTTGCATTGTTGGCAAGCGGGTGATTATCCACAGCGGTACGGTGATCGGCAGCGATGGTTTCGGCTTCGCCCAGGACGGCCGCCGGCATGTCAAGATTCCCCAGGTGGGTATCGTCCAGATCGATGATGATGTGGAGATCGGTGCAAATTGCACGGTTGACAGAGCGACTATGGGCACGACCTGGATCCAGCGGGGAGCCAAGCTGGACAATCTGGTGCAGGTGGCCCATAACGTGATCGTTGGTGAGGACAGCATTATTGTGGCTCAGGTTGGAATTTCCGGAAGTACCAGGATCGGGAAAAACGTCATTTTGGCGGGGCAGGTTGGAGTGGGAGGGCATCTGGACATAGGCGACGGCGTGCGGGTAGGCGCCCAATCAGGCGTTGCCAAATCCGTTCCGCCGGCCCATACTGTTTCGGGCAGTCCGGCCATTGCGCACCGGGACTGGTTGAAAAACTGTCAGATCACAAGCAAGCTGCCCGAACTGCGTAAAAAGCTCAGAGAGTTGGAAAGGCGATTGACGGCATTGGAGCGGGTAACGGATTGATGAAGAAAAAGGGCGAATGAGATGATGGATATCAAACAGATTATGAAAATCATGCCCCACCGCTATCCCTTTCTCCTGGTAGATCGTATCGAGAAGCTGAAGGAGGACGAAGAGGTCATTGGCATCAAGAACGTCACCATCAATGAACCATTCTTTGGCGGACATTTCCCTGGCAAGCCCATCATGCCTGGAG